>CAJAHV010000226.1 GCA_903939555.1 uncultured Alphaproteobacteria bacterium
CCCCGGCTGAACCCCCGCGCCAACACGCCCCCTTCCCCCCGCGCGCCCGCGTGCTAGAAGCACTGCCATGCATCGCTTCGCCAACCCCGCGCGTTTCCTGCGCATCGCTCGTTGGGCGACGCCGTTGACACTGGCGCTCGGGCTGATCCTGACCAGCGCCGGGCTGTACATCGGCCTTTTCGCCAGCCCGCCGGATTATCAGCAGGGCGAAAGCGTGCGGATCATGTATGTCCATGTGCCCGCCGCCTGGCTTGGTTCGGGCGGCTATCTCGGGCTCGCCATCGCGTCCGCCACCGCGCTGATCTGGCGGCATCCGCTCGCCACCATCGCCGCCCGCGCGATTGCCCCGGCCGGGGCCGCCTTTACCGCCATCTGCCTGATCTCGGGCGCGCTGTGGGGCAAGCCGACCTGGGGCACCTATTGGGTGTGGGACGCGCGGCTGACCTCGATGCTTGTGCTGCTGTTCCTTTATCTCGGCTATCTGGCGCTGTCGGCGTCGGAAGGCGAACAGGGTGGCGAGCGCAAGGGTGCCGCCATCCTGGCGCTGGTCGGCGCGATCAACCTGCCGATCATCAAATATTCGGTCGAATGGTGGAACACGCTGCACCAGGGATCGAGCATCAGCGTCATCGGTGGCAAATCGGCGATGGCACCGGAAATGCTCACGCCGCTGCTCGTTTCGGTCGGCGGTTTCACATGCCTGTTCGCCGCGATCGTGCTGATGCGGATGCGTGCGATGCTCGCCGAACAGCGAGTCGAGGCGCGCTCGCGCCGGCTGGCCGAGGCTGTGGCATGAGGACCCGGGCATGATCGAAGGCATCGTTGCGCGCCCTGACCTGTGGGCCTCCTATATCTGGCCGGCCTATCTCCTGACCATTGGCGGCATGGTCGCCCTGCTGGGCTGGGCCTGGACCTCGATGCGCGCCGCCGAAAAGCGCGCTGAAGGTTTGAAGCGCAAATGAAGATTTCCCATGAAGATTAAGGCCAAGACCCAGCGGCTCTACCTTGTCATCGGCGCCATGACGGCGCTTGGCGGTGCCGGCGGGCTGGCGTTTTCGACGCTGGGCGACAAGGCAACCTATTTCTATGCCCCGTCTGATCTCGCCGGCAAGGCGCCGCCTGTCGAAGCCATCAGGCTGGGCGGCATGGTCGAAAAGGGCTCGCTGGTGAAGCAGGGCGAAACCGTCACCTTCATCGTCACCGACAACAACAAGACCCTGCCGGTCAGCTATACCGGCATCCTGCCAGACCTGTTCCGCGAAGGGCAGGGCGTGATCGCCGAAGGCAAGATCGACCCGGCATCGGGGGTATTCACCGCCGAAACCATCCTCGCCAAGCATGACGAGAAATATATGCCGCCAGAAGTGGCCGGCGCGATGCGCAAGACGGCGGGTACGGTTTCGTAAGGGATCGCGTCATCCCGGGCTTGGCCGGGAGGGTGTTTTTCGTTCGCGATTCAGAACTGGCAAGGAAGCGCCCGGGCAAAGCCCGGGCTGACGTCAGACGAGTTGGGCCAGCGAAGCTGTCCGCCTCGCTGGCCGAGCTTGTGCGAGTCCCGGTGCAGCTGCGCTGCACCGGGCCGCCCGGCGCTTAAAACTTCGTGCGCAGTGTCACCCCATAGGTCCGCGGCTCGGCCGGGAAGGTGATGAACACCTGGTTCGCCGTGGCCGACAGACCGCGTGCCACCGCGTTGAAGGTGCCGCCGCCCTGCAACGGCGCGTCCGCCGCGACCTGCTGATAGAGCGTGTTGAAGATGTTCTGGCCCCACAGCTCGACGCCCCATTTCTTGTCCTTGCCATACAGGCCGATACGGGCGTTGGCGACGACGAAGCCGGGCTGGATCTTTTCGAAATCAAGGTCCGAACCGGTGTTGAGCGCCGAGGTATAGCGGAAGTCGAGGTAGAGCAGCGCCGACATGGTTTCGTTGATCTGCGGCGTCCAGGCGGCAGCGCCGGTGGCGACATATTGCGACGAATTCGACAGGTTCTGGCCCGGCAACTGGAACAGGGTCGGCGCCAGCGACACGCCGTTGAGGCCGGTCAGGTTCTTGCCATAGCGCGTGTCGGTATAGGTGATGCCAACGTTGAGGGTGAAATCATCGACCGGGTACAAAAAGGCTTCGAGCTCGATGCCCTTGGAGATGACCCCGGCCTTCCTCTTGCCGCTGCACGCCGAATTGCCGGCGATCAGGTCGCGATCGCGGCCACCCAGATCATCGGCGCAGCCTTCGATGTTGCTGACTTCGAAATTGACACCGTTGAAGGTGTTGAGCTGGAAATCATCGAATTTCTGGTAAAAGGCCGCCGCGTTGAACTTGAACTCGCGCAGGTCGAGCTTGAAGCCGAGTTCATAGGCGTTGACGATTTCCTGGGCGAATTGAAGGTTGAACGCCGATGGTGCGGTCGCGCTGAGCGCCGAGGTGTCGAGGTTGTAGCCCCCCGCCTTGTAGCCGCGCGAATAGCTGCCATAGACCAGCACGTCGTCGATCGGCTTGATCGACAGCACAGCGGTGCCGGTGAATTCGTCTTCCTTGCGCTCGGTGCCCGGATCGTTCGAGGTGAAGCCCGGCCCGGGTGTGTTGTTGATGACGCAGGCCACCGACTGGATGGTCGGGCGCAGCGCGGCGAGACCGCCAAGGCTGCCGCCGAAGCGCCGCAGCGCGCCGCAGAAATTGTTGTTGGACAGGAAAACGCTTTCCAAGTCCTTCTTTTCATTGGTGTAGCGCATGCCGACAGTCAGCAGCACCTTGTCGGGCACGATGCTGATGACGTTGTGGGTGAAGAAGGCGTAATTGGTGCTGGCCTGCTTGAAGAAGCCACCCTGCACGATGCCGGTGCCATTGAGCAGGCTCTGCCCCGTCGGCGGCACATAGCCGATGGCATTGGCAAACAGGCCAAGCGTGTTGGCGCTGCCGGTCAGGCCGGCGAACTGCGCGTTGTAATAGCGTTCAAAATCGGCGCCATAGATGAGATTGTCATCGGTGCGCAGGGTTTCATGGGCATAATAGGCGCCGACGAGATAATCGAGCCGTTCGTTGAGCGCGACCCCCTGGAAGCGCAGTTCCTGGCTGAAGGTCTGGAACTTGCGGTTCTGGTCGTCGCGCTTCAACAGGTCGATGCGGTTGAAATCGGCATCCTGCCCCGACTGGTTCTTGAATTCGCGATAGCCGGTGATCGACGTCAGCGTGCCGGCGCCGAGATCCCAGTTGAGCTCGCCCGAAACGCCCCAGTCGCGGGTGCGCTGGCCATAGCCGGCCCCCGGGGTCAACGCGGTCAGATAGCTGTATTTCTTGCCGTCGGTCGGCACATTATAAACGCCGCCGAGATTGCGCACGAGCCCGGCGATGCTGTTCGGCGAGGTCACGACATTGCCGCTGGCATCGCGCGACAGGTTCTGCAGCGGCGCAACGATGGCGGCGGCGCAGCATTCCTCGTTCTTCTGGTTGTAGTCGGCGATCAGGCGGATGCTGAGATCGTCATTGGGCTTGATGAGCAGTTGGCCGCGCACCAGAAAACGATCGCGGTTGTTGAGATCGCGGCCCGAAACCGTGTCGGTGACGAAACCGTCGCGCTTGTTGTAGAGCCCGTCAACGCGGAAGGCGACCTTGTCACCCAGGATCGGCCCGGTCAGGCTGCCCATGGCGCGGATGTTGTTGAAATTGCCATAGGTGACTTCGCCGGCGCCGCCGAATTCGAACTTGGGCTTGGCGGTGGTGATGTTGAGCAGGCCGGCCGAGGCGTTGCGGCCGAACAGCGTGCCCTGCGGGCCGCGCAGCACTTCGATGCCTTCGAGCGGGCCGAGATCGGTCAGGCCGACGCCGGTGCGGCTGCGATAAACGCCATCGATGAACACCGCGACCGAGGATTCGAGCCCGGGGTTTTCACCGACCGTGCCGATGCCGCGGATGCGCGCGGCGCCGTTCGATTCATTGGTCGCCGATGAAACGAGCAGCGACGGGGCGAGCTGGTTCAACTGGCGGATGTCGGTACCGCCCGAATTCTGCAGCTGTTCGGCCGACACCGCGCTGACCGCGATCGGCACATCGGACAGCACCTGGCTGCGCCGCGTCGCGGTGACGATGATCTCGTTGGCATCCGCCGTTTCGGCAGCCGCGGTTGCCGCACCGGTCGCTGTTTGGGCAAACGCCGCGCCAGGCGCCACTGCCATCGGCGCGACCAGTGCCGCAACCGAAACCAACCAGATGCTTTTCATACCGTCTCTCCAAGCGTGCAGAGCTCACCCTGCTGTTTAATGAAATTTTATCTGCAAGCATTTTGCAACGCCAGCAGCGCCGCAACCACGAAGGCAATCAGACGCCAAGTGTTGCATCATCAACACAGGGCGACATGCTTGCCGCAACCGCCGCGCACCGCCATGATGACCGAACATGGTGGCCGGACATGATTATTTCGCGCCGCCGAATATTGTGCGTTGCACCAAAGCAGAGGCGGAGCAAGATGAATCGACTGGCAGGCAAGACGGCATTGATCACCGGCGCAGCGCAAGGTCTGGGTGCCGCGATGGCGCATAAATTTGCCGCCGAAGGCGCCCGGGTGGTGTTGACCGACATCAATGTTGCGGGTGCCGCTGCGGTCGCGGCAGCAATTAACGCTGAGGTCGCCGTGGCCGGAACGGCTGCTGTCGCCGCCAGCATCGGCCATGATGTTACCCGCCCCGACGATTGGGACGCTGCCATCGCCTTCGCCGAAGCGACGTTCGGCGGGCTGCATATTCTCGTCAACAATGCCGGCATCGCGGCGGGCAGCAATGTCGAGGCGACAAGCTTCGAAGACTGGCGCCGCGTCCACAGCATCGATCTCGACAGCGTTTTCCTCGGCTGCAAGCTCGCCCTGCCGCTGATGGCACGCACGGTGCGCGATTCCGGCGTGCGCGGCTCGATCGTCAACATCTCGTCGATCGCCGGGGTCATCGCCGGGCACAACAGCGCAGCATACAACAGCGCCAAGGCCGGGGTTCGCCACCTGACCAAATCGGTGGCGCTGCACTGTGCCAAGCAGCGTTACCGCATCACCTGCAATTCGATCCACCCGGTGTTCATCGACACGCCGATCCTCGACAATCTGACCGGCGCACTGGGCCGCGAGGAGGGGCTGGCCAAGCTGGGCCGGCAGATCCCGCTCGGCGCGGTGGGCGAACCCGATGATGTGGCGTGGGCGGCGGTCTATCTTGCGTCGGACGAAGCCAAGATGGTGACCGGGCACGGCCTGTATGTCGATGGCGGGATAAGCGCGATGTAGCCGCAGCGCGGCCACAAGCAACGCAACGCGTTGCGCGCGGACTCGCGCAAGACCGGCCAGCGGGGCGGTTGGCCTAAAGCCAACCGAACCCGTCTGACGTCAGCACGGGCTTTGCCCGTGCCCTTGCTGCCTTTTCAGCTCCCCGCCCGCCACGCCACATAGCCCGCGGTCATCAGCACCAGCACCGCAAACAGCCGCCGCGCCACATCCGCGCGCCCGGCCAGCCGCCGCGATACCGGCCCGGCGGCAATCGCTCCCAGCACGCCACCCGCCACCAGCGCGGCGAACACGCGCCAGTCGACCAGCCCTGATGCGGCATAGCTGAGGCTTGTCGCGCTGCCGAACAGCACCACGGAGACCAGCGAGGACGCCGCCGCATTGGCCAGCGTCATCCCCGTTGCCGCCATCAGGCCCGGCACGATCAGAAAGCCGCCGCCGATGCCGAAAAAGCCAGCCGCCAGCCCGACCGCCAGCCCGGCCGGTGCCAGCCGCAGCATCAGCCGGTTGTTGATCCGCACATCGGGATCACCCGGCGATGTCCTGGGCAGCAGCATCGAACCGCCGACCAGCGCCATCGCCAGCGCGAACCACAGCAGCAGCGCCTGGCCATCGATCTGCTTGGCAACATGGGCTCCCGTCAGCGAGCCGGCCAGCCCGGCGCCGCCAAAGACCAGCGCGCAGGGCCATTTCACCTGGCCGGCGCGCGCCTGCAGGAACAGCCCCGACGCGGCATTGACCGCCACCGCCGCCGCCGAGGTGCCGATGGCGACATGCGGATCGCGCACCCCCACGCCATACAACAGCAACGGCGTCGCCAGCACCGAGCCACCACCGCCGAACACGGCGAGCAACAGCCCGATCACCGCCCCGCCCGCCACCGCGACGGGATAGGAAAGCCCCGGCTCGATCATGCCGCGGCGCGGTTCCATGGCAGCCGCGCCAACAGCCGCGCCATGCTGCAAAAGCCGCTGATGCCGGCAAAGACCAGCCCGGCACCGACAAGGCCCGCGAGCGCGAAAAAGCCCGGCGCCACCAGCCAGCCGAGCAGCACACCCGCCAGCACCAGCGTACCGGCGGCGATCTGCACCTGACGCACCATTTCGAGCGGCGCGCGACGGTCTTCGGCTACCGTCAGCCCGGCGGCCGCCCAAGCATCGACACCGCCGGCCAGCACAAAGGCGTCGCCGGCCACCGGCGCCGCGAGCCGCGCCGCATTGGCGCCGGTGCGCATCCCGGTCTTGCACGTGAAGATGACGGCGGTGCCGGGCAGCACCGGCAGGGGTTTCAGGTCGAAGCGCGACAGCGGCAGCGATACGGCGCCGGGCACATGACGCCGGGCGAATTCATCGGGCTCTCGAATGTCGATCAACAGGGCATGGCCGGCGCTGATGCGCGCCGCGACATCGGCGGGGGCGAGCGGGGTGAGGGTGTCAGACATGCACAATCTCCACATCATCGGGGCAAAAGATCGCCGCGAGAGTCGTCATCACCTGCGCCGCGGCGGGATCGCAGATGCGGTAATGAATGGCCTGACCGGCGCGCCGGGTGCTGACCAGCTGGTCGCTGCGCAGCACCGCCAGATGCTGCGACAACGCCGATTGCGACAGGCCGACGCGTGGCAGCAGCGCTCCCACGGTCATTTCGCCGCCGGCGAGCTGGCACAGGATCATCAGCCGCCGTTCGTTGGCGAGCGCCTTCAACAGGCGTGCCGCTGCAGCGGCACTGGCGGCAAAGCGTTGCGGATCAAAAGTTGCAGCATCAATCATGCCAGCAATATATGCATTGATTCTAAATTAGCAAGTGTTTATATAAAGGCCGAGGAGAGTTCCATGTCCCAACCGGTCCCCATTGTCGAAACCCGTTTCGACCCCGCCACCTTCACCGCCACCCATATCGTCTGGGACCCGGCAAGCCGCGCCGCCGCGATCATCGACCCGGTGCTCGATTTCGAACCCAAGGGCGCGCGGCTGGCGACGACTTCGGCCAGCGCCGTGCTGGCGCGCATCGCCGAACTCGGGCTCGATCTGCGCTATGTGCTGGAAACCCATGCCCATGCCGACCATCTGTCGGCGGGGGACCATATCCGCCGGCTGACCGGGGCAAAGCTGGTCATCGGCGCCCGGATCACGACGGTGCAGGCGGTGTTCGCGCCGCTGTTCGAAGCCGATGATCTTGCCCCCGACGGCGGCGATTTCGATGTGCTGATCCAGCCCGGCGACACGCTGGCGCTGGGCGAACTTTTGATCGGC
>CAJAHV010000227.1 GCA_903939555.1 uncultured Alphaproteobacteria bacterium
ATAAAGTTAAATCCTTACAAATAAAGTCTATAATGCCACATTTGAAAGCTTTAATTACAAAATTAACATCAGCGCTATCAGAAATTACGATAATCTTTAATATAACGCCGGAGTTTTGCAAATAAGATAAAAATCTTATTTCATTTTCCCCACTAGAGCTGAAATAAATTACATAAATTGCAGGCTTCAGGATGCTTAAATCGTCGTTAAAATTCATAGAGGGTTCGACATGAATCCGTTCGTCGAAACAATATGAATACAGATTCAGATTTGATTTCAACGCACTGATTTCTCCAAAATTAATAAAAACTTTTTTATTATTAATTTTGGTTTTTAAATATTGGAGGTTCGCAAAATGATTCATAATTCAACTCCCCCTCCACATCTACTTCATGCGGATTGGTAATTTTTTCGAACAGGGTTAACAATACCGTATTTCCCGAAAAATAGTTCGAAATGCGGCTGTTGTTGATTTTTCCTGCAACAAATAGTGTGCGTCATCGCACATAAAATGGTTTAGTTTGCGCGACAACGCACAGAGTTTGGTCAATTTGGCTGGCGCATCCCAAGCGTAAGCAAGGCGAGTCTGCGCTCGATCGCGCGCCAATACGACACGACATGCCCGAACAAACGTTAAGCGGCAGTGAACCACACCGATTGTGAAGGGGCTCCAACCCCGGCGAGCCTGGAACTCGTATAAGCAAGACAATAGGCAAATATGCGCTCGACCATGCCAGCGCGCTGCACGAATTGTGTTGAAACACGGGTGGGATCACGCTTCGGACTGGGCGATGGTAGAACCGACTGCGGCCGAGTTTGATGTCGGCAGGCGGGCGTGTAGTTGGACCCAGATCGCAGCGAAGGTGCAGGCACTATATGCGCTAAAGAGGGTGTTGACGGCATTCGAACCGGCGCTATCGGACGATTGGAAAGCTGGCGAGGCGCTTATGCCCTGGCGCTGCGTTGCTCGCAGGTTACGATGCGCAAAAGGCATCGGCCCCTCCGCGCGCTTTGCGCCAAACCAAATACCGCCATAATGCTGATGATCCAGACCGATCGAAAAACGATCCAGGCACAAAAAAGGCGGAGCGCCGCCGCTCCGCCTTTTGATCGCATCTCATTATATCTTAATGAGATGCGTGGTGGGCACGACAAGGATTGAACTTGTGACCCCTGCGATGTCAACACAGTGCTCTACCACTGAGCTACGCGCCCACGCTGCGAGGCTGTTAGTCGGACATAGCAACGGTTGCAAGCGCGTTCGACACAAGATTGTCGATTTACATGGCGAACCGATGACATTTCCTGCCTTTGCCCGGCCTTTGCATTCCCGGGCGTCATGAAACTGTCTACCATTACCGCATGGTCGATTCCCTGCTCCCCGGTTTTGTGCAGCGCGGAGACGATTCCGGCCGCTGGCCACTGGTGCTGGCTTCTCCGCATTCGGGACAGGATTATCCTGCGGCATTCCTCGCCGCGTCGCAGTTGAGCCGGGCGCAGTTGCGGCGTGCCGAAGATCCGTTTGTCGACCGCTTGCTGGATGACATTGTCGATGTGCCTGTGCTGGCGGCGCGCTACGGCCGCGCCTATCTGGATCTGAACCGTGGTGCCGCCGAACTCGATCCGGCGATGTTCGATACGCCCTTGCCTATACCAGTGACGGTTACGGACCGGGTCAAGGCCGGGCTGGGCGTGCTGCCACGCATGGCCGCCCATGGCCTCGACATTTACCCGCGCCGCATCGATCCTGCCGAGGCACTGCATCGGCTGGCGATGCTGCACCAGCCTTGGCACGACAGGATAAGCCTATTGCTGACGCGGGCCCGGGCGCGCCATGGCCATGCCATCCTGCTTGATTGTCATTCTATGCCACAGCCCGCCGGCATACTGCCGCCGCAGATAGTGCTCGGCGACCGTTTCGGTACCAGCGCCTCACCAGCGCTTGTCACGCTTGTCGAACAGCATTTCCGCGAAGCCGGCTGGCGCGTGGCACGCAACAGCCCTTACGCCGGCGGCCACACCACCGAATATCATGCCGGGGTCGCAACAGGCATTCACGCGGTGCAGATCGAGATCGACCGGACCTTGTACATGGACCCGAACAAGTTCGTCCCGAATACCGGTTTCGACCGGGTTGCAAGCGTCATGACGGCGCTGGTGCCGCGCCTGTTGGCCGCCGCGCCGCGGCTCGGCCTGGCACCGCCCTATCGCGAGGTCGCCGAATAATAGTCGCTGCATAGCCGGGGGAAACGGGCCAGCTGAGCGCACGAAAACAGCAAGTCGTCGAATCTGTTGGTCATTGCAGCGCCAGAGCGAGAGGAACGCCCTGCCCTGCAGAGCTCAACCGGACATGCTTGGCTGGCTTTCAAAAACCACCGGCGCCGATCTTCGATCGGCACCGGCGACCAGCGGCATCAGATCGTGAACCGCAACGATACCCGAATGTCCCGCCCGGCGAGCGGCGCAAAATTCTTAAGGAAGGATGCGTGACGACGCGCATCGACATCGAAGAGATTGTTCGCCGAAACAACGATGGCGGTATTGGGCCGGTCAGCGAAAGGCCGGATGCTGATCGACGCATTGACCAGCGTATAGGCAGCCGTTTCGGTCTCGAACGCTGCAAGCCGTGTCTGGCTGGTCGCATGCTCGATTTCGGCGCGGGCATCCCAGACCGGACCGCTGACGCCGATGCCGGCCAGCATGCGCAGCGGCGGGATCCGCGGCACCATACCGCCACCGCCGAGAATTTTTGCATCGGTGTAATCTGCCAGCGCATCGAGCTTGATCTCGCTGTCACCTAACCGCGCCAGCGTCGCCGAACCCTGGACTTCGAAGCCGATGTAGCGGGCATTATCCTGCAAAATCTGGAAGATCGGCAGGTTGTCTTCTACGGCACCGGTCTGGACTTCGTAGATGTAATCGGAGAAGCGGCTGTAATAAACCGACGCTTCGAAGCTGTAGCCTTCACCTTTGCCGCGCAAAATCAATTCAGCGCCGTTGGCGCGCTCCTTGACGAAATCGGGATTGCCGATCTCGAAGGCCTGGGTGCCAGCGTGAGGTCCATTGGCAAGCAGTTCTTCCGCCGCCGGGGCACGTTCAGTGTGCGACAGGTTTACCCCCAGCCGCCAGCCTTGCGCAAAACCGAAGCTGGCTCCCAGCGAGCCCGAGAACAGATCGAAATTGCGATCGGAGAACACCGGGGCGCCACGGAAGTCGCTAACCGACGCCTTGACATTGGCCCGTTCGTAGCGACCCGCCGTCTCGACGCTGGCAGCTCCGAAATCGACTTCCTGCAGCGTAAAGATGCCGGCTTGGAGCGTGTCATTGCGCGGCACAAAGGCTTCGTCGCCAATCGCTTCGAAGCGCCGGGCAAACAGTTGCACGCCGGTTGCCCCACGCCACGTTCCGCTGCCGATATCGCGCTTTGTCTGGGCCACCTCAAGCCGGCCTTCAAGGCCCTGGTTAAGGAAGGTCGTGCCGATGGCCCCCGCATCATCGAGCTCGGAATGGCGGTAATCGGCATAGCCAAAGCGGAACTTGATCGTGTCGATAAGACTACCGCCAGCGTTGATCTGGCCGCGCAGGTCGATGCGATCCTGCTTGACCTTCAACCGCACCGCCTCGCCATCACCGGTCGCAAGATCGAAACGGGGCGGCACGCCATAAAGACTGTCGTAATGACTGTAGGCAAAGCCCAGTTCGCCGTCGGCATCGATGAAGGCTGCACCGCCGCCGGCAGCCCAGGTCCGCGCCGCCGAATTGGGGAGCCGGCCGTCGAGCACGGCGAGATCGCGCACTGCCGGATCGCCGCTCGCCAACGCCGCCGCCCGCACCGGACGCGACAGCACGAAGCCACCGATGCGCAAGTCATCACTTTCGGCAAAACTACCATCGGCGTGAAGAACAATCCTGTCGGTGACCGGCACTTCGACGACCCCAGAAATGTTGCGCTCGGTCGCTGCCGAACCAAAGCTTCCCAACACATCGAGGTGAACCGGCTCCGTCGGCACTTCGCGCGGGATGCGCTTGTCGACGATATTGACGACACCGCCAATGGCCGAGGAACCATAAAGCAGCGAAGCCGGACCGCGCAGCACTTCGATGCGCTCGGCGAGTTGGGGGTTGATGACAACGGCATGGTCGACTGAGGTATTCGACACATCGAAACTGCCGATACCATCGTTGAGAATGCGAATGCGTTCCCCCTGAAAACCGCGCAGGATCGGCCGTGAAGCGTTAGGGCCGAAGCTCGTCGAGCTTACCCCTGCCTGGCGCGACAGGGTTTCGCCGATCGTGCCACGCAATTCGCGCGTCAGATCGGTTCCCTGCAGCACGGTGACACCCGACAGGGCGGTAGCGCGGTCACGTGCATAGGGCGCGGTCACGATAATTTCGGCTGAAACAGTGCCATGCAAAGCCGTGTCGGCATCGAGGGCAGCGGCATCGGCAAAGGCAGGCGCTGCGGCGGAAGCGAGGAGCACGGCGAACAGGGGAAATTTGATACGCATCACGAACCTTTTTGCAGTACCGCGAATATGGGGCAAACAACCGAGTAGATGTAATACTATATCGTGTCAAGTTTTGCGCTGAAAGCTTTATATTGCAGTTGGTTAAGTTGAAAACGCCTTGCGCTGCCGTTCACTCGCCTGCGCAGGCCGGTGATAATCGGCAGACGCGGCATCTCGAACAGGCGGAATCACAAAAATCGGCGCACGCGCGCCCCATGCCAGCGCCCAGCCGCTTAGTGGCAGGCGAGCATAAGCGGGTAGAATACACTAGGGTCAGTTGTGCCAGGCGGCGTTCCACCATCGCAATGTTGGCGGGCAAAGGCGGTGGCGGTTCAGCTACCAGCCAGTCCCGCCACAATAGTCCCGCCACAATAGTCCAAACAGGCTGATAGTCGACCCAAGGTTATGGAGCACCCCGGTGATAAACAGGGGCTGTGCCTGCCGCGACGGCTGGGTGCTGTTTAGAAACCAGCCTAACAAGAGGCCGCCAGACAGAATTGCCGAAGGCAAGGATCGCAATCAGCCTTCGCGACCCGCGAATTTCGTCTGTCGGTCGGCAGCTTGACTGCCCTGCCTCCATCTGTGGAGACAGGGTCGAGTATCGCCAAAAGGGTCGTCGCCGCATTGCGATAAGCGGCGCCAGTTCGTCGTTATTAGGCTTGTTCAGGCATCAGCCGTCGACGCAGCAAACTGCTTTTCAAAAAGACCGGAAATCAGCGAAAGCGAGAAGAGATGCGCATAGCCAAGCCCGAGCATGCCGGACTGAACGAGCTTGCGAGCCTGGTCGCCGCGCAAGTTCTGCAGGCGATCTTCAGCGATCATGCGGAAACCACGATAGACGGCGGGTTCTGCCAGACCTTCGCGCTGGATGGTGACTTCGCCATCCATAAGCAGGTCGAGCTTGGCGAGTTCGTCCATGAAGGCGCGCGTGCGCATCACAGCCTGTTCGAACTGCTCGCAGAACGCCAGCACGCTCTTGGTGGTATCGGTTGGCTCGGCACCGTTGAACAATGGTTCTCCTTCACCGGCAGCGATCTGGCCGGCGGTGTCATCGAAGCACAACGACAGATCGTCGCTCTGGGGCGACAGACGGGCGAGCATGAATGGGTAACGGCGCACGAATGCGGGGATGTACTGACCAGCTTCCCACTGATCATCGGCGCCCAGATAGAGATTGCTCCCTTCTTGCAAGCCTACAAGCGCAAGCGGCGCAGGGTTGTCGCCGAGGCCGAATACGATCGGGTAAAAACGCTGCACGATGGCGAATTCATCGACAGTGACCGGAATCGCATGGGTCTTGCGGCTGAAGGCAAGGTCAGAACGTGGTTTGAGACCATGCGTAGGATGAAGCTGCGACGACAATGGAACCAGACCGCCATAAAAAAGCGGCAGGCTTTGTTCCGTCGGTGAAGCAGGCGTGCTGGCCATGATCGCGCATCTTTCTCAAGTTCTGGAAAAGCTTTTCAACGAACCGGTGTCTAAGGTGCGCCAGCGTTTCGCGCAAGCTGCCGACAGCAACCTGCCACGATGGACGGTGTCACAGTATTTTTCCCGGGTTCATCAACCCCAGCGGATCGAGCGCCGCCTTGATGGACCGAATCGCCGCCAGTTTGCCCGGATCACCCAACCGGGCCAGTTCATCGCGTTTGAGCAACCCGATGCCATGCTCCGCCGAAATGGAACCACCCGCTGCGTTGACCAAATCATGGACCTGCGTCGTTATCGCGGCGCGGCGCGGTGCCAACCATGCCGCCGCCGCCGGCCCTGCCGGCGCCCGCACATTGAAGTGCAGATTGCCATCGCCAAGGTGACCAAAGGCAATAACCCGCGCGCCGGGAAACGTCGATTCAACCTGCGCCGTTGCCGCCAACGCAAAACCCGGCATATCAGCCACTGCGACGGCCACATCATGGTGCACCGCCGGGCCGTCGCGCCGTTCAGCCTCGGGCAAGCCCTCACGCAACCGCCACAGCGCCGCCGCTTGTGCCGCCGATGCTGCGATAACAGCGTCTTCGACCTCGCCTGCTGCCGCAGCGTCGGCAAGAGCGTCGGTAAGGACATCATCAAGGCTGCGCGGCCCGGCAAGTTCGACCAGCACATGCCAACGGTGCTTGCCGACCAGGGGCGGGCGATTTCCCGGCACATGGTCTAGCACCAGCTGCAGCCCGACATCGGGGATAAGTTCAAAACTTTCGACCTGATTGCCAGATTCCGTGCGCAGCCGCGCCAGCAATGCCAGTGCTGCGTGCGGATCGGGCACGCCTGCCCACGCGACGGCGCGGTGCGCCGGAGCCGGCACCAGCCGCAATGCTGCCGCCGTAACGATGCCAAGTGTGCCTTCAGCGCCAATCAACAACTGCTTGATATCGTACCCAGTATTGTCCTTTGCCAGCCCGGTCAGTTGGTTCAGAATTTCGCCCGACGGAAGCACGGCTTCGAGCCCGGCGACCAGCACGCGCATTGTACCGTGGCGCAATACCTGCACGCCGCCAGCATTTGTTGAAACCAGCCCGCCGATCGTGGCGCTGCCCTTCGCCGCCAACGACAGCGGAAATTCGCAAGCAACAGCGCGTGCCGCGTCGTGAACCTGGGAGAGGACAACGCCGGCTTCTGCGGTCAACGTCAACCCGGCGGCGTCAACCGCTCGGATCCGGTCCAACCGCGCCAACGACAACAGCACAGCCGAGCCGTCCAACGCCGGGATGGCACCGCCCACCAGACCGGTGTTGCCACCTTGAGGCACCAGAGCAACGCGATGCGCAGCCGCCGCGCGGACGATGGCGGCGACGGCTTGGGTCGTGCGCGGCTGCAACAGGACAGGGCTGACACCATGAAAACGCCCGCGCCAGTCTACCAGCAGCGGTGCCAGCACCGCCGGATCGTCGCTCCATTCAACAGCCGCGCTGGTCAACGCGGCAAGCGCAAGTGGCGAAGGCGGCTGTGTAGGCACAGTTGCTTCTATCGTGACCAGTACGTCAGCGCCAGACGTGCGCATTGACGCCGCCATATCCTCGACGCAAAAAAGTTCGGCTACGGTTTTGCTGGGTTCATGGCGGGTTCAATCGCCGGGGGCCAAGCAACCGCAACAGCGCCGGTATAGTCCGGCCTTTGGAATGATGATGACGGTGTGACCGGATTGGCACGACCCTTGGGTTCAGCGCGCTGGCGCGCATTGGTCGGCATGGCTGGATTGGCCATGACGGCCGCGCAGCCGACTGCTGCTGCGCCGCAGCCATTACCGCCCGTCAGTTCCAGCGAAAGCCTCGGCGCGCCATGGGGGCGGATGCCAGTTTCGCGCGGTGGCCCTGCCGATATGCGTCCGGCACCGCCACGGTCGGGGCGCAACCGTTGCATTGGTGTCGATAATCTGGCCGCTGCGCAGCTATTCGGCGATCGGGCCATCGAACTGACAATGCGCAATGGCCAGCGCTACCGCATGTTCTTCGCGAGGGAGTGTCAGGCACTGAGCTTTTATCAAGGCTTTTATTATCGTCGACACAAGGCTGGGCAATTGTGTGCCGGACGCGATGTCATCGGCGCACGATCAGGCGGAGAATGCCCTATCGCCAGCATTTTGCCGGTGAGGCAGTTCCGAAATCAGGGCGAAGGCTCCTAATCTTCCATTTTCGATATTGCGAAAGCAAAAGTTCTGGCGATGTCGCGTATGGCAAAACAGGTGTCCATATCCTCATCGAGAGGGCACGGAACTGCATGGTGCAGTTCCCCGCCAACAGAGAAGCGACAAGCTATTACACTTTTTGCGGACGTTGCTGAGCCGGATTCGTCATGCTGCATGGCTGCTGCCCCCTTTTGTGGGACATCCCGATCACATAAGCCTTGAGACTAGCACTATTCACCGCCCCTTGCTATCATTTCTACTAGGCCGCCAGTGGCGAACACGACGCAATGAGTGTGTCTTTTTCGTCACTTGCATCAATATCATCATCTTCTTCGCCAGAATCTGTCTAGAGCGCTGGACAATCGCCGCATCATGCGAGCAAACTTAGCTGGAACGTGGACGTCTCATTACGTTCAGAGCTTTGAGACCTGTTGGCAAAAGACAGGCTCGGGGATTGCTTCTGGGGAGGTTATCATGATGACTAATTTTCGAATCCGGTCTGGCCTGATCGCCAGCGTTTCTTTGATCGGGCTGCTGTCAGCACCCGCGCTTGGCCAAGCAACGGCGCAGTCCGGCAGCGCCGCAGCCGATACCGGCATCGAGGAAATCGTCGTGACCGCGCAGCGCACGGCGCAGAGCCTACAGGATGTGCCTATCGCCGTTTCGGCTTTCAGTGCCGAAGCGTTGCAGCGGCAGCAGATCCAGAACAGCTCTGATCTTCAACTCACCCTGCCCAACATCACCTTTTCCAAGGGCAATTTCACCGGCTCCAGCTTCACCATCCGCGGCATCGGCGATCTGTGCGTCGGCGTGACCTGCGACAGCGCCACCGCCATTCACGTCAACGGCAGCCCGCTGGTCGCCACCCGCCTGTTCGAAGCCGAATTTTTCGATATGGAGCGCATCGAAGTGCTGCGCGGCCCACAGGGCACGCTGTTCGGTCGCAACGCCACCTCTGGCGTCATCAACTTCATCACCGCCAAGCCGGACCTCAACAAGCTGGGTGTCGCGGCCGAAGCCGATTACGGCAATTACAATTCGATCCGCGTGAAGGGCATGGTCAACCTGCCGGTCACCGACCGTCTCGGCGTGCGCGTCGCCGGCTTCTACCTGAAGCGCGACGGCTTCACGGACAATCTGTTCAACAACACCCAGATCGATGGCCGTGACATGTTCGGCATCCGCGGTTCGGTGCGCTGGGAGCCGACCGACAATACCCGCATCGACCTGATGGGCTATTATTTCAAGGAAGACGACAACCGTTCGCGCATTCAAAAACAGCTTTGCCAGCGTGATCCGACCGGCGTGCTGGGCTGCCTTCCCGGGCGGCTCGATTTCGGCAAGCTGAACGGCAACTCGACCTTTGTCGGCGTGCTGACATCGCGTGAACTGCTGCGCGTCAACGGCGGCGCGGCCTTTGGTGGCCCGCTTTCGACCGCCGGCCTGGGCAGCCTTTACGGTCCCGATGCCTATGCCAATTTTCAGGAACCGAACGATGTGCGCCAGGTGCGCACTGCCTATGACCCTACCTATCTTGCCGAAGAACAACAGTATCAGGCCCGCATCGAACATGATTTCGGCCCGGCCAAAATTCAGGTCACCGGCCTTTATCAGAAGACCAAGGTCGATTCATCGGTCGATTACAACCTCGGCATCCAGGACCCGTCGGTCTACAAACCCGGCTTCGCTGGCCTGCAGGGTCTTGCCGCCGGCATCCCGGCCTTCTCGAAACTGCCAGGCTTCCTTATCCCGAGCGGTGCGAACGGCCCTTATTGCGCCTCGCTCGCCGAAGAAACCGGCACCGGCCTTTATGGTGGCAAGTCGATCTGCAATTCGGTGCCGCTGACCTTCGACCGTTCGAACGAGGAACGCCGCACTTGGTCAGTAGAAGGCATTTTCACTAGCCAGTTCGATGGTCCGCTGAACTTCCTTGTCGGCGGCATCTATCTTGATACTAAGCTGCCGGAAAACAGCTATTATGTGAACGGCTTTGGTATCGATTATGTCGCAGGCGTACTTGGCGCCGCCACCGCGCTCGGCAGCGGCCTGCCCGCCGGCTATCTCGGCACGCCGTTCTTCCGCAACAATACCGATGTCACTACGCTGAAATCCTATGGCATCTTCGGCGAAGTCTATTGGAACATTTCCGACAGCCTGAAAATCACCGGCGGCATCCGCTACAACAACGACAAGAAATTTGTCCGTGCCCGTTCGACACTGGCGAGCTTCTTCGTGCCCTTCGGCACGGCAAACGCCTTTGCCTCGCCCTTCGTCGGCTCGTTCGATGCCGATCCAGGCACTGCCGGAAACCAGCTGTTCCAGGAACGCAATGTCAGCTTTGGCGAATTCACCGGCCGCGTCGTGGTCGACTGGAAGGTTTCCGACGACAGCCTGATCTATGCGTCCTACTCGCGCGGCTACAAATCAGGCGGCATCAATCCGCCGCTACAGCCGATCTTCGCGGTGCCTGAATCATTTGCGCCGGAATTCATCAACTCTTACGAAATCGGCTCGAAGAACACCTTCCTCGACGGCACGCTGCGCGCCAACATCACGGCATTCTATTACCAATACAAGAGCCTGCAGCTCAGCCGCATCGTCGCCCGCACCTCAGTCAACGATAACGTCGATGCCACCGTTTATGGCGTGGAAGGCGAATTCATCATCCAGCCGACCCGCGCCCTGGCGGTGAATTTCGGTGCCAGCTACCTGCACACCGAAGTCAGCCAAGACAAGTTCCTGTCCAACCCGCGTGATCCGTCGGGTGGCCGCAGCGATGCGGTCATTATCAAGGACATCACCAATGGCTCGAACTGTGCACTGGTGCCAAAGGTTCCCGGCAACGCGGCCGGTGCCAATGGCTATGTCACAGCAGTGAACCGCGCACTTGGCCTGCAGGGCCCGACCGGCTTTGGCGCCGACAGCGGCCTCAACGGCGCGACCGGTGCCTTCAGCATTTGCTCCGCTCTCGCTGGCAATGCGGCCGCCGCCGGCATGGACGTGCTGTTCGCCGGGGTCGAGGTTAACATCAAGGGCAACCAGTTGCCGCAGGCACCGACATTCAAATTCTCGGCTGGCGCGCAATACACGGTCGAAATGGACAATGGCATGTCTGTCGTGCCGCGTGTCGATCTTGCCGTCACGGGGACGAGTTTTGGCAATATCTTCAACGGTGCGATCAACCGGGTAGCCAGCTATTCGGTTGTCAACGCTCAGGTGCAGATCAACGGCAAGGACGACAAATGGTACGCCCGCGCCTATGTGCAGAACCTGACCAATAACAGTGCTACCACCGGCCTGTATGTCACTGACCAGTCGTCGGGCCTGTTCACCAACATCTTCACGCTCGAACCCCGCCGTTACGGCGGCGCCATCGGCGTGCGTTTCTGATCAGCTTGTCATAATGGCAGGGAAAGGGCGGGATCGAAGGTCCCGCCCTTTTCATTTGGATTCAATCATGGCGAAACAGGCGACGACCCCAGCCAATACTCCCGCCGGTGCATTGACTTTTGCCTGCAAAGTCGCGCATGCCGCAATCAACAAGGTCGACCGGTCGTTCGGGCGCTTTGCACAAGGAACCGCATGAGCTTTGCAGATCTGGGCCTGTCGGAGGAATTGCTCCGCGCGGTTGCCGACAGTGGCTACAATGACCCGACTCCCATTCAGCGTCAGGCCATCCCGCCGGTTCTGATGGGCCGTGACATCATCGGCGTTGCCCAGACCGGCACCGGCAAGACCGCTTCATTCGTGCTGCCGATGATCGACATTCTGGCCGAAGGTCGCAGCCGGGCGCGCATGCCGCGTTCGCTCATCCTCGAACCGACACGCGAACTGGCGCAGCAGGTCAGTGAAAATTTCGATAAATATGGTAAATATCACAAGCTGAACATGGCGTTGCTTATCGGCGGGGTGAGTATGGGAGACCAGCTTGCTGCCCTCGAAAAAGGTGTCGACGTCCTCATCGCCACCCCCGGCCGGTTGATGGATTTGTTCGGCCGCGGCAAGATCATGCTGAACCAGTGCAGCCTGCTCGTTATCGACGAAGCGGATCGGATGCTCGACATGGGCTTCATTCCTGATATCGAGGAAATCTGCACCAAACTGCCGTCGCCACGCCAGACATTGCTGTTCTCGGCAACGATGCCGCCACCGATCAAGAAGCTGGCCGACAAGTTCATGGACAGTCCGCGACTTATCGAAGTCGCGCGGCCAGCATCGACGAATACGTCGATCACGCAATATGTCGTCGAGACCAGCCCACGCGGCAAGCGCGAGGTTTTGCGCGGCCTTTTGCGGGACCCGGAAGTGCGCAACGCCATTATCTTCTGCAACCGAAAGCGCGATATCAAGGAACTCGTCGACAGCCTGAAGCGCAGTGGCTTTGCCGTCAGCCAGATTCATGGCGACATGGACCAATCCGACCGGATCAGGGAACTCGATCGCTTCAAATCGGGCGACATCACCATTATTGTTGCATCGGATGTGGCGGCGCGCGGCCTCGACATTCCGGGCGTCAGCCATGTCGTCAATTATGATGTGCCGCACCATGCGGAAGATTATGTCCACCGCATCGGCCGCACCGGTCGCGCCGGACGCACCGGGATTGCCTATACGCTGGCAACCGAAGCTGAAGCCGACAACCTGGCCGAGGTCGAGAAGCTAATCCACCAGAAGATACAGCGTTATGGTGGCTCAGAAGCAGCGCCAATCGAAATCAAACCAATCGAGCTAAAGCCGGCCGATGACGCGGTCACGATACCAGCCTCGACCGAAGCGCAAACGTCGCCGACCAATGACGCCGGAGAACGCCTGCCCAAGCGCCGTCGTGGCGGTCGCGGCCGCAGGCGTGAAGGCGAAGCTGTTCCGGAGCCATTGGCAGCGGCACTTGTCACCCCTGCGCCAACCCAGGCGCGCGAGCAACGGCGGGACCAACCAAGCGACGCACGCCCGCCTCGCCCTGCGACGCATTCCATGCGGGAAGCACCCCGCGATGCGATTCGCGATTATCGCGGCGCCCGCCGTGACGAGGGACGGCGCGATGATCGCCGCGACCGCGATGATGGCGAAAGCTTTATCGGCTTTGGCCCGGAAGGCATCCCCGGATTCTTGGCACACAAGGCGACGATCGTGCGCTGAAGTAATGGCGCCCC
This sequence comes from uncultured Alphaproteobacteria bacterium, assembly GCA_903939555.1. Classification (GTDB taxonomy): domain Bacteria; phylum Pseudomonadota; class Alphaproteobacteria; order Sphingomonadales; family Sphingomonadaceae; genus Sandarakinorhabdus. Next base: position 13,278 of record CAJAHV010000227.1, read on the forward strand.
GCTTTTCCATCCGCTAGCATGGTGGTGAAGCGAGGGCTGCCATGACCATCAAACTGATCATAAACGGCAAGGTGCAAGCGGTCTCCGCCGATCCCGACATGCCTCTGCTCTGGGCGTTGCGCGATCTGCTTGGCATGACGGGCACAAAATTCGGCTGTGGCGCGGCCTTTTGTGGAGCCTGCACCGTTCATCTCAATGGCGAACCGATCCGCGCCTGCCAGACGCCGGTCGGCAGCATCGGCGCCGGCAGAATCACCACGATCGAAGGTCTGTCAGCCGATCCGTTGGGCAAGCGACTACAGGATGCCTGGGTGGCGCTCGATGTACCACAATGCGGTTACTGCCAAGCCGGCCAGTTGATGGCAGCCGCAGCCTTGCTGCACAGCACACCGCGACCCGATGATGACGAGATCGACGCAGCGATGGCGGGCAATCTTTGCCGGTGCGCGACCTACCCGCGCATCCGCGCCGCCATCAAGCAGGCTGCGGGAGAAAGGGCATGACCCTCGACCTTGATCGCCGCACGTTCCTTTTCGCCGGCGCAGCTGCTGGTGGCGGGCTATGGGTGGGGCTCGACGGGGCCGCCGCAGATACTGTGCCCAATTTTTCGATCAACCCTTGGGTGAAGATCACGGTGGACAACCGGATCATCATCACGTCTCACAATCCTGAAATCGGCCAAGGCATCAAGACATCGATCCCCATGCTGGTCGCTGAAGAACTCGATGTTGATTGGGTCCAGGTCGAGATCGTCCAGGCCCTCGCCGATGCATCGATCTATGGTCGACAGGTAGCAGGTGGCAGTATGGCGACGACGCTACAATACGACGCACTTCGCCGCGTCGGTGCGGGCGCGCGTGCTATGCTGGTCGCCGCTGCTGCTGCTGCATGGGGTGTACCGGCAGCCGAAATCACCACGGGTGGAGCAATGCTCCGCCACGCATCGGGCAAATCAGCCAGCTATGGCAGCATGGCCACCGCTGCAGCACAATTGCCGGCCCCCGATGCTGCGAAACTGGCATTGAAGGACCCCCGCGCCTTCAGGTTGATCGGCACGCCGGTTTCCGGCGTCGACAACCGCGCCATCGTTACCGGCAAGCCTTTGTTCGGAATCGATGCGAAGCTGCCGGGCATGAAGTTCGCCGTCTATCACAAGCGCGGCATCGCCGGGGCAGAGGTCAAATCGGTCGATCTTGCCCCGGTAAAAGCCCGCAAAGGTGTAAGCGATGCCTTTGTCGTTACCGGCAACTCAGATTTGGCAGGGGGTGTCGCTATAATCGCTGATTCGACTTGGGCAGCGCTGACCGCCCGTGATGCATTACAGCCCGAATGGACCGAAGGTACCGGTGCGTTTCAATCCAGTGCCAATTGGGCCGATATGGCGGCAAAGCGCAAGGTAGCCGGGCCCGAGAAAAACATCGTAAGCAATGGCGATGTCATTGCCGCACTGGCCAGCGCAGCACAGGTGGTGAGGGCCGATTATGCCTATCCCTTCCTTGCCCATGTGCCGATGGAACCGATGAACTGTACGGCGTGGGTGACCGGAGACAAGGTCGAAATCTGGGCGCCGACACAGAATCCGGAACCGGGTCGCAAGGCAGTAGCAAAGGTGCTTGGTGTGCCCGAAGCCAATATCACCATCCACCTGATGCGCAGCGGCGGCGGCTTCGGCCGGCGGCTAGTCAATGATTTTATGATCGAAGCCGCGGTCATCGCCCGTACTGCCAAGACACCAGTCAAGCTCACCTGGAGCCGCGAGGACGATATTGCGCATGACTGGCTACGCCCCGGCGGCTGGCA
>CAJAHV010000228.1 GCA_903939555.1 uncultured Alphaproteobacteria bacterium
CGCATCACCGGGCAGCAGCGCGACACTGTCGGGCACCGCAGCAAAGCCCTGCGCCGCGACAAAGGCGCGAGTCCGTTCGCTCTGGCCGCGCAACCAGTCATCAAAACCGGCGACGGTGATCAGGGTCAGTCGGGTGGCGGGGGCGCCGTCATCGGCGGTCAGCAGCGGGGCAAAATCGGTCATCGTCATGGTTTAGCGGATGCAAGGGCCTGTCGTCACCCGCTAAGCTGCACGGTCACACCGGCACGCCGAACAGATCGGCTTCGTCCGATTCCTCGATGCGGACGCGGATGATGTCACCGACCGCGACACCGCCGGCATCGCGCAGATGCACCTCGCCATCGATTTCGGGGGCGTCATATTTGCTGCGGCCACTCGCGCCGCCTTCATCGTCCACCGCATCGATCAGCACGTCGATGTCGCGGCCGACCTTGAGCGCCAGCCGTTGTTCCGAAATCACCGATTGCGCCGCCATGAAACGGTGCCAGCGTTCTTCCTTCACCTCTTCTGGCACTGCGCCGGGCAGGGCGTTGGCGGCGGCGCCTTCAACCGCTTCATATTTGAAGCAGCCGGCACGATCGATCTGCGCTTCACCGAGCCAATCGAGCAGATACTGGAAATCGGCCTCGGTCTCGCCGGGAAAGCCGACGACGAAAGTGGAGCGCAGCGCCAGGTCGGGCACAGCCCCGCGCCATTTGCGGATGCGATCGAGCACTTTGGCGTCGTTCGCCGGCCGCCGCATGGCGCGCAGCACCGACGGGCTGGCGTGCTGGAAGGGGATGTCGAGATAGGGCAGCACCAGCCCCTCGCTCATCAACCCGATGAGCTGGTCGACGTGCGGATAGGGGTAGATGTAATGCAGCCGCACCCAGGCGCCGAGCATCCCCAGTTCGCGCGCCAGATCGGTGATATGCGCCCGCAGTTCGCGGCCACCCAGCGTCGAGGTGGCATGGCGCAGATCGACGCCATAGGCCGATGTATCTTGCGCGATGACCAGCAGCTCCTTCGCGCCGCCCTTCACCAGCGCTGCCGCCTCGCGCAGGATCGCCGCCGGCGGCCGGCTGGCCAGATCGCCGCGCAACGACGGGATGATGCAGAAGGCGCAGCGGTGGTCGCAGCCTTCGGAAATCTTGAGATAGCTGTAGTGCCGCGGTGTCAGCTTCAGCCCGGCATCGGGGATGAGATCGAGATAGGCGCTCTTCACCGGCGGTGCCGCATCGCGCACGGCGGCGACGACCTCGTCATATTGCTGCGGCCCGGTGACGGCGAGCACATCGGGAAAGCGCGCCCGGATGCTGTCAGCCTCATGCCCCATGCAGCCCGTCACGATGACCTTGCCATTTTCGGCCATGGCCTCGCCGATGGCTTCCAGGCTTTCGGCCTTGGCGCTGTCGAGAAAGCCGCAGGTGTTGACAATCACCACATCGGCGCCGGCATAATCGCCTGACAGCGCATAGCCATCGGCGCGCAATTGGGTGAGGATCCGTTCGGAATCGACCAGCGCCTTTGGGCAACCGAGCGAAACCATGCCGACCTTTGGGGCAGTATCGAGTGTCAAAGTCATCGCGGCGCCTTACGCGACAGCGGCGCTGCTGTCACCCGTCACCGGCCGCCGATGACCTTGACCGGATCGACCGGCGTGCGGCCCTTGCGCAGTTCGAAATGCAGTTGCGGTTCCACTACCGATCCGGTTGCCCCGGCGCGGGCAATGACATCGCCGCGCGCAATGCGCTTGCCACGTGCCACCAGCAGCGCATCATTATGGCCATAGGCAGTGACCCAGCCGCCGGCATGCTTGATGAGCAGCAGGTTGCCGAAACCGGGAATGGCATCACCGGCATAGGCGACAATGCCATCGCCTGCAGCGCGCACCGGCGCCCCTGCCGACGCCTTGAGATTGACGCCATCGTTGAAGCGCCCGCCCGGTTTGGCACCGAACCCCGACAAAATGCGGCCATCGACCGGCCAGGCAAAGCGCGGCGCGTCGCCAGTCAGGGCCGGCAAAGCGGCGACGGGGGCCGGTGGTGACCCCTGGCCTGCCGGTGGCGACCCCCGACTCGCCGGTGGCACCCTTGTAACCGGCTTGCGGACGGGCGGCCGCAGTGCCGCCGGTTCGCCGCCCGTGATAATGTCGTCGATCTGCAAGTTGAACGCCCGGGCGCGGTCTTCGACGCTCATTGCCGCTACCTGTCTGGCGGTCGGCAACAGCAACCGGGCGCCAACTTCAAGAAGATAGGGCGGCGACAGGCCATTGGCAGCCGCGACCTTGCTCCATTCGACGCCATACGCACGCGCGATGGCGATGCCGGTCTCCCCCGTCTTGACGATGTGCTGCCGGCCGCCGGGGACAGCGATCGCATCGGTGACGACCTTGCGCGCCTGCCAGGCGGGTTTGGGCGACGGCTGTGGCGCGACAACCGGCGCTTTGCCCGATGGCAGCGAACCCCGCCGAGCCGCTGGCACACAGGCAGTCAGCCCCGCCAGCAGCAGGGTGGACAGCAACAATGGCAGGCGACAGCGCGTCATCGCTGAAATATCTAGGACAAGGGATGGCTCGCGGCCAGTGGCATCAGGCAACGGCGGCGACGGAAGGAGGCCCGGCTACGCTTCGGCAAGCGGCGCCAGTGCCGATCTGAGCGCCGTCATCGTCGTGTAATGCGTCATGTCGAGATGCAACGGCGTTACCGATATACAGGCTTCGTGCATCGCCTTGAGGTCGGTATCATGGCCGGGGACAAGCTTTTCCTTGCCGAAGCCGTGCCAATAATAGGGAAAGCCGCGCGGATCGATGCGCTCGACAAGGTGGATATTGCCGTAATCGCGGAACCCCTGTTCGGTTACACGCACGCCGGCAACTTTGTCCGCGGCGACCGGCGGGAAGTTGATGTTGATGAGCACCCCCGCCGGCCAGTCGATCGCCTGGATATGGCGGATGATCGCCGGGCCATGCGTCGTCGCGGTAGTGAAATCTTCCTTGCCCATTGCGTAATCGGCCATCACCTGGCTGAGCGCGATCGAGCGGATACCAGCGAGGCAGCCTTCCATCGCGGCTGAAACAGTGCCCGAATAGGTGACATCTTCGGCAAGATTGCCGCCGCGGTTGACGCCCGACAGAATCAGATCGGGCTTGGCATCATGCATCACCGCCCCGAGCGCCAGCATGACGCAGTCGGTCGGCGTGCCCTGCACGGCATAGCGCTTGGGCGAAATCTCGCGCAGCCGCACGGGCCGCGACAGGGTCAGGCTGTGCCCGGCGCCCGATTGTTCCTCGGCCGGGGCGACAACCCAGACATCATCCGACAATTCGGCCGCGATCGCCTCGAGCGCCACCAACCCGGGGGCGCTGATGCCGTCATCATTGGTTACCAGGATGCGCATCTGTTCTGCCTTGTCATTGAAGGGCGGGTCATGCCGGGGTGAGTTCGGTGATGCCGCCCATGTATGGATGCAGCACGGCCGGTATGCGCACCGAGCCATCGGCCTGCTGATAGTTTTCCAGGATCGCCACCAGCGTGCGGCCCACCGCCAGCCCCGAGCCGTTGAGGGTGTTGACGAAGCCCTTTGTGCCCTTGTCACCGCGTGTCCGGTAGCGGCTGTTCATCCGCCGCCCCTGAAAATCACCGCAATCGGAAATGCTGCTGATCTCGCGATAGCAATTCTGGCCTGGCAGCCACACTTCAAGGTCGAAGGTCTTGCGCGCCGTGAAGCCCATGTCACCGGTGCACAACAGCATCCGGCGGTACGCCAGCCCGAGGTTTTCGAGGATCGCTTCCGCCGATGCGACCATATGGGCATGCTCGGCGTCGGCCTGTTCGGGGGTGCAGATGCTGACCAGTTCGCATTTTTCGAACTGGTGCTGGCGAATGAGGCCCTTGGTATCGCGCCCGGCGCTGCCGGCTTCGGACCGGAAACACGGGGTCAGCGCGGTCAGGCGCAGCGGCAGGGTCTCCTCGTCGATGATCGCGTCGCGCACGAGGTTGGTCAGCGAGACTTCGGCGGTCGGGATGAGATAGCGGCCGTCGGTGGTCTTGAACAGATCATCCTCGAACTTGGGCAGTTGCCCGGTGCCGAAGGCCGCGTCGCGGTTGACCAGCAACGGCACTGCCGTCTCGGCAAAGCCATGGCGTTCGGTCTGCACATCGATCATGTACTGGCCGAGAGCGCGGTGCAGCCGCGCGAGCGGCCCCTTGAGGACGGCGAAGCGCGCGCCGGCGATGCGCGCCGCGGCTTCGGGATCATAGCCCAGGCGCGCGGCGACG
>CAJAHV010000229.1 GCA_903939555.1 uncultured Alphaproteobacteria bacterium
AGGGGGGAGCGGGGCCGGCATCGCTGCCTCTTCTAGCCGAGGTGGCGGCGATGCGCAGTGCTTTGTCCGGGGTGTGGCACCATGCCGTCATCCGGGGTCTGGCGGGTTCGGCAGCGCTTGCCTGTCGTGATCGGGTGCCGTGACCGCGGGGTGCGGCTAGCCGTGCGCGGTACGCGACCCGGCCACCAGGCGGGCGACCAGCGGAGACAGGCCGGTATAACTGGCGGCATGATAGGCGGATCCCGCCGGAAAGGCGGCCACAAGCCGGCGGTGTGCCGCGCCCAGCGCGTGATAGGGCAGGCCGGGCAGCAGGTGGTGGAGCGCATGGTAGCGCAGCCCGACCGGGGCCCAGAGCGTCGGCAGCAGCGCCGGTGGCGGCACGTTGACGCTGTCGAGATATTGTTCGGTAACGGTCAGCACCCGGCCGTCATTGGCCCATAGATGCGCCACCAGCGTACGGACCTGGTTGAGCAGGGTCGACCCCGACATGATGCCGACGACGGTCAGGAAGGCCGGCCACGGGATGATCCCGGTGGTAACGCCGGCCAGTACGGCCATCGCCCACAGGCTGGCGGCCACTTCCCAGCGCTGCCAATAGGCGCGGAAGTCGCCTTGCGGCGCCCGGCGACGGAATGACGGGTTGATGCTGAGTGCCGAATAGCGCTCGACAATGGCGCGGCGCAGCGGCGGAATGACCAGCGACAGCGGTGCCAGCACGCCATAACGCAGCAACAACGCCACCGGCGCCAGCACGGCGACAACGACGAACAGCGCCAATGTTGCCGGCGGCATCAGCGCCAGCGGCAGATATTCGGGGTCTTCGGCCGTGCCATAGCGGGTGCGGGCATGGTGCAGGCTGTGCACGCCTTCGTACATGAACGATGGCACCAGCATCGGCACACCCATCAACAGGTTCCAGCCGGTGTGGAAGCCCGGCACGGCATTGGGCTTCATATGGGTGAGTTCGTGGATGAAGCTGCCGGCGCGATACAGCGCCAGGATGGCGATGGTGACGGCAGCAGCGAACAGCCAGCCCGGCGGGGTGACGACAGCAAGCGCCGTCGCGGCATAGCCAAGCGCTGCCGATACTCCGAAATCGGCCCAATAGATGCGCGGATCATGGCGGCCAAGGTCGCGCGTCAGCTGTGCAGCCGTGCGCAGCAGCACGCCTTCGTTGGCGCCTTCAGTGGTGCCAGCGAAGGCAATCGGCGCATCAGCATCGGCTGGAGCCGGCGCGACAAGGGGGTCCGTCAGGGTCATTACGCATGTTTACGAGCGAATTGCGGCGAGGTCGCGGCACATGACGTCGCTGTTCCGGGGCTGTTCCGAGGCTGCGCCGGGGTTGCGCCGGCGCGTGCTGGCCGGGCCAAGAGCCGGTCGGCTGGGCGTATCTGCCCGGTTTCGGGCCAAGGTCGTCGGTGCCGTGGGGGATATTGGTGGCGATCCGGCGCCGTCACGGCAGCAGCAGGCTGCCATCGCCATAGGAATAGAAGCGATAGTTGTCGGCAATGGCATGGGCATAGGCCGCCTGCATGACATCCAGCCCCATCAGTGCACTGACCAGCATGAACAAGGTCGATTTGGGCAGATGGAAATTGGTGATCAGGCCATCGATGGCGCCGAAGCGATAGCTCGGGGTGATGAAGATCGCGGTATCGCCGGTAAAGGCTTGGATGCAGCCGCCCTGCACCGCCGATTCGAGCAGGCGCAGCGAGGTGGTGCCGACCGCGATCACCCGTCCCCCGGCGGCACGCGCGGCGTTCAACCGCGCGGCGGTGGCGGCATCGATGCTACCCCATTCGGCGTGCATGCGGTGATCGGCGGTGTCATCGGCCTTGACCGGCAGGAAAGTGCCGGCGCCGACGTGCAGCGTGACGGTTTCGCGCGTCACCCCGGCGGCGGCAAGCCCGGCCCAGAGCTCGGGGGTGAAGTGCAGCCCGGCGGTGGGGGCGGCGACAGCACCGTCCTTGGTGGCATGGAGTGTCTGGTAATCGCTGGCATCCTGCGCATCGGTGGCACGTTTCGACGCGATATAGGGCGGCAGCGGCATCGCCCCGGCGGTGGCCATGGCGGTTTCGAGGCTGGTTTGTGCCGAAAAACGCCACAGCACGGCGCCTTCATCGGCCTTTTCGAGCACATCACCGGTCAAACCGGCGCCGAAATCGACGCGGGTGCCGGGCTTGAGGCGGCGGGCGTTCTTGACAAAACTCCACCAGACATCGGCGGCCTCGCGCTTGTGGAGGGTGACGCCGACGCGGGCCCCGGAACGCTGAGCGCCTGAATCGTGAGCGCCTGAATCGAGAGCGCCTGAACCGTGCGCGCCTGAACCGTGCGCGCCGGTGGTGCCGTGCAGTTGCGCCGGGATGACGCGGGTATCATTGACCACCAGCACATCGCCGGCGCGCAGTCGCTGCGGTAGGTCGCGCATGATGAAATCAGCAAGCGCGCCGCCGCGCACCTCCAGCATCCGCGCCGCATCGCGCGGGCTCACCGGGCGCAGCGCGAT
>CAJAHV010000230.1 GCA_903939555.1 uncultured Alphaproteobacteria bacterium
CGGCGAAATCGACAACGGCCTCGATATCGACACGGATGAGCAGCAATTGCTGGCGCCAATCATCGAAGGTGAAACTGGGCGTGCCTGACATTTGCTGCAGTGCCTGCCGTCGCTGCGCAGCCGTGCGGGCTTCCAGAAGGTCAGCGAGGCCCTCGGCCTCGACAAGATCCATCTTTCCGTTGAGGAAGGCGCGTTGGGTGAATTCACCCGCTTCCGCCGGGCGAACAGATGGGTGATCACTCATGGCCGCCATCACGGCACTGACGACCGCCATACTGCCATGGAGATGCAGTTCCGCACAGTCCTCACCGGTGAAGGATCCGGGAGCAGGCAGCCATACCGCGAGCGCCTTGTCGAGCTGCTCACCCGTGCGGGGGTGTCGCACAACCCGAAGGGCGAGCTCTCTTGGCTTCGGCATCCTGCCAATCAGGTTGCAAAGAAGGGAACCGCAAGCAGGTCCGGACACCCGGATCACTGAGACGGCGGAGCGCCCGGCCCCGGAGGACAAGGCGAAAATCGTGTCTTTGGCCGTCATTTCGACCTCGAATCGAACGACGCGGGCGCCTGATCAGGCGTTCATGGAGTCGAAGAAGTCACTGTTGCCCTTGGTCTGGCGAAGCTTGTCCAGAAGGAACTCGACAGCATCGACAGTCCCCATGGGATTGAGGATGCGCCGCAGCACATATGTCTTCTTCAGGATATCTGGCTTGACCAGCAGTTCTTCCTTGCGGGTACCCGAGCGCAGAATGTCGATGGCGGGGAACACGCGCTTGTCCGCCACCTTGCGGTCAAGGATGATTTCCGAGTTGCCGGTGCCCTTGAACTCTTCAAAGATCACTTCGTCCATGCGGCTGCCGGTATCGATCAGCGCGGTCGAGATGATGGTCAGCGAGCCGCCCTCCTCGATGTTGCGCGCCGCACCGAAGAAGCGCTTGGGGCGCTGCAGGGCGTTGGCGTCGACACCGCCGGTCAGCACCTTGCCGCTGCTCGGCACGACGGTGTTGTAGGCGCGGCCGAGGCGGGTGATGTTGTCGAGCAGGATGACGACGTCGCGCTTGTGCTCGACCAGCCGCTTGGCCTTTTCGATGACCATTTCGGCAATCTGGACGTGGCGGGTGGCGGGCTCGTCGAAGGTCGAGGAAATGACCTCGCCCTTCACCGTGCGCTGCATGTCGGTGACTTCTTCGGGGCGCTCGTCGATGAGCAGCACGATCAGGAAGATCTCGGGATGGTTCGCCGAGATCGACCGCGCGATATTCTGCATCATCATCGTCTTGCCGACGCGCGGCGGCGCCACAATCAGGCAGCGCTGGCCCTTGCCGAGCGGCGCGACGATATCGATGATCCGCCCGGTCTTGTCCTTGATCGTCGGGTCGTTGTTATCAAGGTTGAGCTTTTCATCCGGATACAGCGGCGTCAGATTGTCGAAATTGACGCGGTGGCGCACCACTTCGGGATCGTCGAAATTGATCGCGATCACCCGCACCAGCCCGAAATAGCGCTCGCCATCCTTGGGCCCGCGGATTTCGCCTTCCACCGTGTCGCCGGTGCGCAGGCCGAATTTGCGCACGATCTGCGGCGTCACATAGACATCGTCGGGACCGGCGAGATAATTGCTGTCAGCCGAGCGCAAAAAGCCAAAGCCATCGGGCATCACCTCGATGGTGCCGGTGCCGGTGATTTCATTGCCGGCTTCGGCGGTGGCCTTCAAAATGGCGAAGATGATGTCCTGCTTGCGCAGCGTCGAGGCATTCTCGATGCCCAGTTCCTCGGCCATGATGACCAGCTCGGCCGGGGTTTTGCGCTTGAGATCGTGAAGATGCATCTGGGGTCTTTGCAATAAGAGTCCGGGCGCTGTCGGGGGCATGAAACCAGCGATGGCGGGACAGAAAGGCCGCGCACGAGGACCGGCGCGGTGATGAGGAGATAAGCGCGCGGGCGGGCGCGGTCAAGATGGGTCGGCCGCCGGAGAGAAACTGGGTCCCGGGTCAAGCCCGGGATGACAGGTTCAATATCATCCCCAGCCAGCCTCTGTCATCCGGTGCGCGTTTCTGTCATCGGGTGCGCGTTTCTGTCATCCCGGGCTTGACCCGGGACCCAGCTTTGTTCTTCCTCCGCCCATGGACAAGACCAGCTACGTCTACATCCTCACCAACCGGCGCAACGGTACGCTCTACACCGGCGTCACCACCAATATCATTCAACGTATCAGCCAGCACCGCGACGGCATTTTCCCGGGCTTCACCTTGGAATACGGCCTCAAACATCTGGTCTGGTACGAGGCTCTGGGCGATATCGAATCCGCCATTGCCCGCGAAAAATCCATCAAGCGCTGGCAACGCACCTGGAAATTGACGCTGATCGAAGCAGCGAACCCCGATTGGCGCGACCTGTGGCCGACGCTGTTCGGTGGCGAAGCGAGCGCACCGCTGCCCAGATAGAAACTGGGTCCCGGGTCAAGCCCGGGATGACAATCAACCGGTGCCCCGCACCCGAACCGGAACCTGGCGTCTCGAAGCCCACCCCTGTCATCCCGGGCTTGACCCGGGACCCAGATTCTTTCTTTCTCCCGGTCCTGTCATTCTCCGACCCGGCGCGCTAATCGCTCGGCGGCAAAGGCCATGGCACGCACCGAGGCTGTTTCCCGACCCGAACGCTGCCCGAACACCCCTTACCGATGCCTCGATCCGGCAAAAAGCCAGACAACTAAAGCCGGGTTCGCAGAGCCGCCACCGCGCTGTCCTACACACGTTTTTTCTGATAGCGATTCGACCTGTGCCGGGGTGCGGCGGGCGCTCAAAGAACGCCGACGCGAAACCGGCGCAGATTTGTCAACTTCGATCAGGGTAGTTGTAGGATCAGCGATGGCAGTGGCGGCAACCGGCGACTATGATGACAACAACATCTTTGCCCGCATCCTGCGCGGCGAGATTCCGTCGCAGCGCGTGTTCGAAAACGACTGGGCGGTGGCGTTTCACGATATCAACCCGCAGGCGCCAGTGCATGTGCTGGTGATCCCGCGCGGGCGTTGGCGGTCATGGGCGGATTTTGCTGCCCGCGCCGGCGAGGCGGAAATTGCCGGCTTTGTGCGCGCTGTTGGCCAGGTGGCGCATGATCTGGGGCTGGAGGAGCCGGGCTATCGCCTGCTCGCCAATGCTGGGTTGGATGCGCATCAGGAAGTGCCGCACCTGCATGTCCATCTGTTCGGCGGGCGGCCGCTGGGGCCGATGCTGGCACGCTAGCCTTCACCTCTCCCGCAGGGGGAGAGGTTAAAAAGCCATTGCTTCGCCCATGCGGCGGATGGCGGCGATCTTGGCGTGCAGCGGCGCCCAATCGTCGCGTTCGGCGATCGGCGCCCACAGCGCTTCGACTTCGTCGATGAGCATCGTGCACGGCGCCGCATCGGCCCAATAGGGGTGCGTCGGCAGCGCACCGGCATAGGGGGCGACCGCAGCGCGGAAGGCGGCGAAATCAGGGCCGTCATAAAGTGCATCGGCGGGCGATGCGGCGCGGCGCGCGCCACCGCGCCAATCGAACCAGAAGCGGTCGGGGTTGATCTGCGTCGTCACCAGCGCCGCCTCGATCGCCTTGACCAGCGCGGTATCGGCTGCATCGCCGCGCGGCGTCACCCCGAGCCGGGCGAACAGCGCCGTCGCCAGCGCCGCCTGGTAGCGGTCGGCAAAGGCGATGAGCGGCGGCTTGATGGCGTCGATCGGCGTGATCAGCCGCAGCGCGCCGCCGAGTTGAAAGACGTTCCACTGCAACGCCTCGGCCTGGCGGCCAAAGCTGTAGAGCCCTTGATGGTCGAAATAGGCGGCGGTGAAATCCGGGCTCCAGGCGGGAGTGAAGCGCCACGGGCCGTAATCGAAACATTCGCCGGTGATGTTGATATTATCGGTGTTGAGCACGCCATGGACAAACCCCGCCGCCATGAATTGCGCCGCCAGCCGCGCGGCCGTGGTGACGGCGTGATCGAGCAGGGCGACAGCATCGCCCGGACTGTTGCCGGTGCCAGCGCTCAGCAGGTTGGCGTGGCAATAATCGACCAGCTGCTGCATCGCCTCGGCGTTCTGGTGATAGGCCAGCCGCTGGAAGCTGCCATAGCGGACATGGCTGTGGTTGAGCCGGACGAGCACGGCGCTGCGCGTCGGGCTGGGTTCGTCGCCGCGTTGCAGCGCTTCGCCGGTTTCGATAACCGACAGGGTGCGCGAAGTGTGCAGGCCGAGCGCTTCGAGCATTTCGGTGGCGAGGATTTCGCGCACCGCGCCCTTCAGCGTCAGCCGGCCATCACCGGCGCGGCTCCACGGCGTCGTGCCGCTGCCCTTGGTGCCAAGGTCCATGAGGCGACCAGGCTGGTCATGGCCCGGATTCTCACGACATTGCGCGAACAAAAAGCCGCGGCCATCACCAAGATCGGGGTTGTAATTGCGGAACTGGTGGCCGTGATAGCGCAGCGCCAGCGGGGTTTCGAGACTGCCGGGGAGCGGCTGGAAACGCCCGAAATGGCGGACCCAGTCGGCATCGGACAGTGAATCGAGCCCGATCTGCGCCGCGGCGCGGTCATTGCGGAAACGCAGGATCGTCGCCGGAAAATCCGCCGGGGCGACGGGATCGTAGAATTCGGCGCCGAGCGCGAGGACGGCCCGTTCGGGGCGAAAGGCAGACAGGGTACGGCTCAGTCGGCCAGATAGCCGCAGGCGGCGCGCACGAAGCGGACGGTTTCGCATTGCTCGCGCAGCGCTTCCTCGGGCGATTGAGCCATCAGCACGCGGTCGATGGCGTCGCCGACGATGTGATGGGTGAAGGAGGCGGCAATCTCGATATCGACATTGCCGATGCCACGCTTGGCCATCGCCAGCGTCATCTGGCGCTCGATCCATTCGGTCGTCATCGCCTTGGCAGCGTGGTAAAAAGGTTCGGCATCGGCATTGGCGGCGAGCGCGGCCTTGGGGCCGGTATCGTTACTGGGTTCGCCGGCGCCTTCCCACAGCATGTTGTTCCGGCAGAATTCGAAGACGCGCGGGATGATGATGCCGGGCTCCAGATCCTCGAGCGCGTCACCGCCCTCCATCGCTTCGATCATCATGCGGCCATGGCGGGCGCCGAGTTCGGTAAGCAGCGCCTTTTTCGAACCGAAATGATAAAAGATCGAGCCTTCGGACACATCGGCTTCGCGGGCGATATCGGCGGTGCCGGTGTTGGCGAAACCCTTGGTCGAAAACAACATGTGCGCGGCGGCAAGGACACGCTGCCGGGTTTCGGCCGGATCGTAGCGGCGGGCGCGGCTATCGGCCCGGGGCTCGCATGCCCGGTTCTCAGCAGTTCGGGAATCGATCGCGCGCGTTGCCACTGGCCCTGTTTTTCCTTATCCCCCCCGGGAGAGGCACTGCATAGCGCAACAGCTGAGTCGGAGTCAAAATATTGCGGTGTCCGGGCCACATGAGCAGCCGCCGATGACGGGCATGATGACCGATGGCTGGTATTGGTCGGGCGACGGTTTGCGCCTCCATTGGCGCGAGGGGCCGGCGGCATCTGCCATGGCCGCCCATCGCCCGGTGCTGCTCTGCCTGCCGGGGCTGACCCGCACGGCGCGTGATTTCGACGCACTGGCGACGCGGCTGGCCGGGCGCTGGCGGGTGGTGGCGGTCGATCTGCGCGGTCGCGGCGATTCGGCCTGGCCGAAGGATTCACTCAGCTATGTGCCGCTGACCTATCTGGGCGACCTGCGCCTGCTTATCGAAACCGCCGGCATCAAGCGCTTTGTCGCGCTCGGATCGTCGCTGGGCGGGGCGCTGGCGCTGGCGCTGGCCACCGGGCACCGCGAGGCGATGGCAGGTGTCATCCTCAATGATTTTGGCCCGGCAATCGAACCCGCCGGGCTGGCGCGGCTGCGCGGCAATGTCGGGCGGCAGGCGAACTGGCCGACCTGGGTGCACGCGGCGCGCGACCTGGGGCAGCGCCACCAGACAATTTACCCGGGCTGGGGGCTCGATGACTGGCTGGCCTTCGCTCATAATCTGTGCCGCGTCGGGCCGTCGGGGCGGATCATCTTCGATTATGATGCCCGCATCGCCGAACCCTTTCGCCTGCCCAATGGCGATGCCGGGATCGATCTGTGGCAAGCCTGTGCCGCGCTCGCCGGAGTGCCGGTGCTCAGCATCCGCGCCCAATACTCGGATGTGCTGACCAGCGCCGGCCAGACGCGAATGCAGGCGGCACTGCCTGAAATGACTGTAGTGGAAGTGCCCGGCGTCGGCCATGCTCCGACACTGGGCGAACCGGTGGCGATGGCCGCCATCGACCGGTTCCTTGACGAATTGAGCGGGAGAGAATGACGATGACGACACGCAATGTCTGGCGGCTGGCCAAGCGCCCGGTGGGGGATATCGCCGATGGCGACCTTGTCTATGGCAGCGAACCGCTGCCGCCGCTGCAGGACGGGCAGTTCAGCCTGCGCGTCACCTATCTGTCGCTTGATCCGACCAACCGGATCTGGATGAGCGATCAGGAGCAATATATGCCGCCCGTCGTCGTCGGCGCGCCGATGCGCGGCGGTGTTGCCGGCCGCGTTGTCGAAAGCCGCAAGGACGGGGTCAACCCCGGTGACCTGTTTGCCGGGCTGGGCGAATGGGCCGACATCATGGTCACCGACGGCACCGGCCTGTCGCGCCTGCCCGAAATTCCGGGCGTGCCGCTGGCGGCGTCGTTCGGCACCTTGGGACTGGTCGGGCCGACCGCCTATTTCGGACTGCTCGATATCGGCAAGCCGCAGCCGGGCGAGACGCTGGTGGTCAGCGCGGCAGCCGGCGGCGTCGGCCAGATCGTCGGGCAGATCGGCAAGATCATGGGCTGCAAGGTCATCGGCATCGCCGGCGGCAAGGCCAAGTGCGACTATGTTGTCGATGAACTGGGTTTCGATGCCTGCATCGATTACAAGTCGCAGGATGTCGGCGCCGAACTCGACCGGCTGGCCCCGGATGGCATCGACATCAATTTCGAACAGGTTGGCGGCGACATCATGGTCGCAGTGCTGAAGCGCATGAAGCTGTTCGGCCGGATGCCGCTGTGCGGGATGATCTCGAGCTATAATGCGACCGAGGCCGACGAGCCGCCGGGTTTCTGGACCATGATGCTGATGCGCCGACTGACGGTGCGCGGTTTCATCGTCACCGATTTCGCCGATCGCTTTGCCGAATCCGGCCAGGCGATGCTCGGCTGGATGTTGCAGGGCAAGCTGAAGACCCGGCAGGATATCCGCCCGGGGCTGGAGAATGCCGCGACGGCGGTGAAGGATCTTTATACCGGCGGAAACTTTGGGAAACTGCTCGTCGAGGTGACGCCGCCGTAAGGGCGGAACGACGAGAACAAGCGTGTCACCGCCGCGCGGCTGGGGGTGACACGCAGCCTCCCCCGGCGGCTTACGCCCGCCAGATTTGCAACCCGTCATCCCCGACGCTGACCGTACCCGCATCGCCTACCGGCGAGCGGTCAAGCGACAGCAACTGATCAAGCGTTGCCGCGTCGTCGCCCAATACCTTGCCGAACACCCGCGTGCCGGCGGCGGTGCGGCCGACGACACCGCCAAAGGCCGCCGCGCCATCGCGATCATAAACGACGCTGAAGGTCTCGATCGTCGCGGCGCCGGCATGGGCAAGATCGAGCGCCGGCACCGGATCGCGGCGGCTTTCGGCATCGTCCTGGACATCCTTGGGCAGCATCAGGCTGGCGGGATCGGCGGCCTCGCTGCCGATGACCAGCGCGTGGTGCTTGGTGACATAGCCACCCTGGCCATAAAGCAGCGCGCGGGCGGCCGGGGCAGCGCGCAACGAACGCACCATCGCACACGCCGACTGCAGCATATAGCAGTTGAGCCCGGCCCCGGCGAAGCTGAGCCCGCCGGTCACGCTGAACACCGTATCGGCGGGCAGGCCGAGCGTGCGCCGCGCCATCTTGGGCACGGTCGGGAAACAGGAATACAGCTCCACCCGGTCGAAACCAGCGGGCGCCATACGCATCGCCTGCGCCAGCACGGCATCTTGCGCCACCGAATGGGTGAACTGGTCACGCGCCAGATAATCCATCGGCTCGGCCGCAGCGGCACCGCCATGGACATGGACGATGCGGTCTTCGGGAATGCCCGCAGCGCGCGCGATGGCAAGGCTGGTGAGCAATACGGCACCGGCCTGGTTGACCGTATTGTTGGCGACCATGCGCTTGGTATAGGGCCAGGCGATCATGCGATTGTCGGGGGTGGGCGTGATGATCTCCGCCGCCGTGAACGCCTTGCGGCCCCAGGCGTGCGGATTGGCGGCGGCGACCTGCGAAATCGCGGCATAGGCAGCGCCGCTTTCGGCGAGCGCCTGCGCCGGCGTCAGCCCCCAGGCAGCGGTGGTGGCGTTTTCATACAGCGGGTAGATGTGCACCGGCTGCATGATGCCGCTGCGCACCGCGAGCGGCGTGACATGGTCGCTGGCGACGATGGGGTTTTCCGGCGACGCGGCGGGCGGCGTCCACGGCAGCTCGATCCCGGCAGCACGCGCCTTGCCGACCGCGTTCATCGCTTCGCCGCCGGTAATGACGGCAACCATCGAATTGCCGTTCATGATGCGCAGCGCGGCTTCGTGGATGCGCGTCGTGGCGGTTTCGCCGCCAACGATGCCATAAACGGCGCGCGCCGGGTTGATGCCGAGCCGGTCGGTCAGCCGCTGTGCGACGCGATCATAGCGCCACGAGACAAGCTGGATGACATCGACCGAATCGATGCGGTCGAGAAAGCCACCGCCGGCATCGGCATCGGCGGCCCTGACGGCCGCCGCCATCAGCGCCAGCGGTTCGAGCGCCTGGCCCGGATCGGTGGGGCGATCGTTGATTTCACCAACGCCGATAATGACGGGCGTGCGGTCTGCGGGCAGGGCCATGCTGTGCTCCGAAATTTGAGCGCCCCGCCCGCAAGGGCAAGGGCGATTTTGCTATCGTGCCGTCCAGCCGCCATCGATGACAAGTTCGGCGCCGGTCATGTAGCGCGATTCGTCCGAGGCGAGAAAGACGATGCCATCGGCGATATCGCCGGGCAGCCCGGCAAAGCCGAGCGGCGTGCCGCCGGCCGCAATCACTTCGGCGTGGGGGGCGTTCGAGCCTTCCGGCACGATATTGTTGAGCGCGCCGCCGGCATCGATCTTGCTCCAGATCGCGGTGTCGATGATACCCGGGTGGACCGAATTGCAGCGGATGCCGTCGCGGGCTTCGGCGCACTCCATGGCGACGGCCTTGGTGAGCAGCCGCACCCCGCCCTTGGTGGCGCAATAGCCTGCCAGCCCCGGCGCACCGGCCAGCCCGGCGACCGACGAAATGTTGATGATCGAGCCGCCGCGATACGCTCCGGCCGGCTTGTCGGCGCGCATCGCCGGGATGGCGTGCTTGATACCCAGAAAGACACCGGTCATGTTGATCGCCAGCTGGCGGTTCCATTGCTCAAGGCTCATGTCGAGCAACGGACCGCCAATGGCGATGCCGGCGTTGTTGACGAGGATGTCGAGCCGGCCGAACAGCGCCATGGTCCGCGTCATCAATTCGGCCCAGCGCGCTTCCTCGACGACATCCTGCCCGCGTGCCTGGACGGTGCCACCGGCAGCGGTGATGATCGCGGCGGTTTCACGCACGCCCGGCATGTCTATATCGGTGATGAATACCCCGGCACCTTCGCGGGCCAGCGCGATTGCGGCAGCACGGCCGATGCCGGCGGCGGCCCCGGTAACAAAGGCGACGCGCCCATCGAGACGTCCCATGAATTTTCTCCCCTGATTTTGTCGCACGCTAGCCCTGCAACGCGCCGGTTGCCAGCTACCAGAACTGGCTGCCGGAGATGCCCTTGAACGGGCCGGCGACATCGGCCGTGATCCAGCCGCCGTAAAAGCCGCCGGGTTGCGGGCGCACCTGTTCGCCGTCGATGGTCACGCTGTCGAAAGGCGCGGCGTAGAAGGCGATATGGTCCTGCAAGGCGGCAAAGCCCGGCGACGGCGCCGGATAGCACCAGCCGACGCCGGCCAGCACGTCATCCCCGACCACGACATCGCGATAGACGGCCCTGCCCTTCCATTCGCAAAAGCTGCCGCCCGCCGCGGCGCGCAGATGAACGAGCGCGATATCGGCAGGCGGGATGTACCAGCTCGGCGGGTGGCTGGTTTCGAGCAGGCGCAGCGCGCGGCGGCTGTCGGCAATCGTCACGCCGCGATGCACGATACGCAGATGGCGCAACGACGCTTCGAGCCGCGGCGGTCGCGGATAGTCCCAGACGCTTTCCTGCCCCGGCTGAACCGGGTCAGGAGTGATCACCCGGCGATGAGCGCCATCACCGCGCCATAGCCGGCGGCAATGATCAGCACGAGCGTCGCCACCATGGTGATGCCGAAACCCGGACCACGCTTGCCAGCATCGGCATAATAGCCGCGCGCATACACGATGCGGCCGAGCGACCAGACCAGCCCTGCTATTGCGGTCAACTGGTCACCCAGCACCGGCGCAGCGAGGAAGATCGCCGGCAGGAACAGCGCCAGTTGTTCGAGCGTGTTGATATGGACCCGGTTGCGCTTGTCGAATTCCGGGTGGCCGGTGGGCAAAGGTGCGGGCACGTTGAACTTGGCACGCGCGGCACCGACCAGCGCCCCCAGCACGAAGTACAGCAGGATGGCGAAGATGATCGCCAGCGTCGTCAGCGGATATGCAGCCATGTTGAACCCCGAGTTTCGCGCATTTGAGTGAGGCGCGAATCCTACGGGGACAAGGCCCGGCTGGCAAGCGCACCGCTACCTTCGTATTTTCAACGAATTGTGCCCATCGCGGGTGACGGGCTGGCGTGTCGTGGCCCCAGCGCGAGACGCCGGGCGCCCGCTACAGCGCCCGCTCGAACACCCGATAGGTGCGCGTCACCTTGCTTTCGATGGCATCGGCGATCGACCGCATCGGGCCGTTGTCATCGAGAATCCAGCCGATTTCGCCTTCGGTGGCGCCATAATGCACGATGGCATCGCGGCGGATATATTCGATCATCTGGAAGGCCATCAGCGAGGCGACGCGATGGCCCTGCAAGGACTTGCGGATGCCCATCAGCGGCACCCGGATGCGGCGTACCTTGGGTGCGCGCAGCCGCCACAACAGCTTTGCCCAGCCGAAGGGGAACAGCCGCCCGCCCAGATCGCGGGTGAGTTCGTTGATGTCGGGCAGCGCGATCAGGAAACCGACGGCCACGCCTTCATATTCGGCGATGCGGATCAGGTCTTCAAAGACAATGGGCTTCAGCTTTTTGCCGACAAACGCGACTTCGGCCGGGGTGAGCGGCACAAAACCCCAGTTGGTCGACCAGGCATCGTTGAGAATATCGAGGATCAGCGCGGCTTCCTCGGCAAAGCGCGCCTTGTCGACCTTGCGGGTCTTCAGCTTGGTGTTGCGCTCGCTGGCCGCGACGATGCGCTGAACGATCTCGGGGAACGGCCGGTCGATGCGCAGGCCCCAGGTGTGCAGATCCTTGATGCCGGCATAGCCCCGCGCTTCGATATGGCGGACATAATAAGGCAGATGATGCCCCATCATCACCGTCGGCGGCGTGTCAAAGCCTTCGACCAGCAACCCGGGTTCATCCCAGATCGAGATGCTGAACGGACCCTGCGCCACCGTCATGCCTTCGCCGCGCAGCCAGTCTTCGGCGGTTTCGAGCAGCAGATTGGCGACATCGACATCATCGATGCATTCGAACAATCCCCAATGGCCGGTCGTCGGGCCGACATGCTTGAGCACCAGAGTGTCAACCTGCGCCGAAATACGGCCGACGATTTCGCTTCCGCGCCACGCCAGCCACATCTGCGAGCGGCCGTGTTCGAACCAGGGGTTGCCCTTGATGCCGCTAATCAGCGCCAGCGCCTCGCTGCGCAGCGGCGGCACGAAGTTGGGGTCATTGGCATAGAGCCGATAGGGCAGATCGATGAACCGTTCGCGGTCGGCGGCAGTTTCGACGGGCTGGATGGTCAGGCCGGTCATGCGCACCAGCCGACCGTGAAAGCGTTGGAAATCACCCGGAAACCCCTTGTTGCCCGCATGGCGTAATGCGCCATTGCGGCCAATTTGGGACGCTTCACTCCTCCGTACGGATCAATACCGCTTCGCCGATGAGCAGGAAGAGCAGGAATGGCGCCCAGGCCGCCATCAGCGGCGGCACCGTGCCGAAATTGCCCATCGCCAACATGAAATTATCGGCAACGAAAAAAGC
>CAJAHV010000231.1 GCA_903939555.1 uncultured Alphaproteobacteria bacterium
CGCAAGGCATCGCCCGCCACCAGCGTCGCCGTCAGCCCGACCCGCGCCAGATTCTCGCGCACCCGGTCGAGCCGGGCATCGGACACATCGACCGCCGTCACCTCGGCGCCCAGCGCCGCGAGTTGCAGCGTCTTGCCACCCGGCGCCGCGCACAGATCGAGTACCCGGTCGCCCGGCTGAACACCCATCAGCCGCACCGGCAGCGAGGCGGCAAGGTCCTGCACCCACCAGGCGCCTTCAACGAAGCCGGGCCATTCGGTGATCGCGCTGCCCAGTGCCTTGCTGCGCGGCACCCGGATATGGCCCGGAAGCAGCGATACGCCGCCGAGCGCTTGCGCCCATTTTTCGGTTTCGGCCGGGTCCTTGCAGGTCAGGTCGGTTGCCGGTTCATCGGCGAGCGACTGCGCTGCCGCCTCCGCCACATCCGGCCCCCACTCCATCGCCCAGCGGATGGCGAACAGGTCGGGCAGATGCGGCACATCGGGCAAGGTTGCATTGCCGCGCATCAGATTGCCGAGCACGCCATGCACCAGCCGGCGCGGGCCGCCTTCGACCAGCGGCAGCGCGGTCGCGACAGCGGCGTGTTGCGGGGTGCCAAGCTTCAACCAGCCGGCGAGTGCGATGCGCAGCACCATCCGCGCCCGCGCATCATCGGGTAGCGGCTTGGGGGTTGCCGAATCGATCAGCGCATCGAGATCGGGCAGCCAGCGCAGCACGGTCGCCGCCAGGTGGCGCGCCAACGCCCGGTCGGCACCCAGCGTGATGCCGTCGAGCGCCGATTCGAGCGCCAGCTCGAGCGGCGTGCCACGGCCGAGCACCGCCATCAACAGGCGCAGGGCGCCTTTGCGCGCCGGGACGCCCTGTGTGGCCTGCACCGGCTTTTCGCGCTGCACCCGGGGTTCGAAACTAGCGATTTTCGCCTCCAATGAACGCGCCGATGCGCTTGAAATACGTGACCGGGAACAGCCGGGTCATCCAGTCGATGAATTTGGCATCACTGCCGATCAGCACGCGGTGCTGGCGCCGCGCCATGCCGTCGATGATGATCGCAGCGGCCTGTTCGGGCGTCGTCTTTGCCGCCTTTTCGAATTCGGCGGCGAAATCGAGATCGGTGCGCTGCCCCGGCATCCCGGCGATGCGTTTGGAATTGACCGCGACATTGGTGCGTACCCCGCCCGGGTGGACGCGAATGACGCAGATGCCCGGATCAGTGACGCCAAGTTCGAGATGCAGCGCCTCGGTCAAGCCGCGCACCGCATATTTCGAAGCGTTATAAGCACTTTGCGTCGGATAGCCCATCATGCCGAACACCGACGAGATGTTGACCAGCCAGGCCGTGCCGGTCGCGGCGGCCTGTGTCTTCAGATGCGGCAGCGCGGCGCGGCAGCCTTCGACCACCCCGCCGAAATTGACCGCCATCACCCGGTCGAAATCGGCGCGTGGCGTATCGGCAAAGGGCGCCACCACCGACAGGCCGGCGTTGTTGATGATGCCATCGAGCCGGCCGAATTCCGCCACCGCGCCATCGACCCAGGTGGTCAGCGCGTCGGTATCGGTGACATCGAGCACGGTCAGGCTCGCCGGCCGGTTGCCGAGCAGCCGCCGCGTTTCGGCGAGGCCCTCGCTGTCCTTGTCGGCCAGCGCCAGCACGGCGCCGCGCCCCGCCAGATCGAGCGCCAGCGCCCGGCCGATGCCGCTGCCGGCGCCGGTCAGCGCGATGACCTTGTTGTCGAATGGATCGGCCATGTTGCCGCTGCCTCTTTTGCTTGCTGCCCGCCGGGCGTATGCCCCCCCTAGCGCACCCACCCGCAATTCGGAAACCCGCCGATGACTCGTCCTGCCAATACCGACTATGTGCCCCCCAAATCCCCGCCGGTGCCCGCGCCCGACCCGCTGCCCGCGCCCGAAACCGGGCGTGAGGTCGGCGGCCGCAAGGGACCCGACCCGGTTCGCTATGGCGATTGGGAAAAAGCCGGGATCGCCGTGGATTTCTGATGTCGCCGCCAAGCTGACGCATGCAAGCGCCCCTACGCAGCGGGCATGGGTTTGCAACACAAGTGTCACATTGACTTGTCAGGCACCACCCGCCAGAGCGCTGTTCGTCTGTTCTATCGTGGCGGGCTGCAACACCCCCGGACGCGACAGATGTTCAACATGACCGACCACGAGAGCCGGGATGATGCGCGCATCGACGCTGTCATCACCTGGGTCGACGGTGCCGATCCGGCGCATGCCGCCAAGCGCCGCCGCCACCAGCCCGACGCCAGCAGCAACGCCAACGCCACCAACCCGCACCGCTGGGCGTGCAGCGATGAACTTGGCTATTGCCTGCGTTCCATCGGCAACCATGCCCCCTGGATCGGCCGCATCTGGATTGTCACCGATGCCCAGACCCCCGATCTGTCGCGGCTGCCGCCCGATCTGGTGGCGCGGATCCGTATCGTTGATCATCTGGCGTTGTTCGCCGGACATGAAGACGCGCTGCCGACCTTCAATTCACTCGCCATCGAAAGCCTGTTGTGGCGCATCCCCGGGCTGGCCGAACGCTTTGTCTATTTCAACGATGATGTTTTCCTGACCGGCCCGCTGGCGCCCGGCGATGTGTTCAGCGGTGCCGCCCCGGTGCTGCGCGGCCAGTGGCTCGACCAGCGCGCCATCGCCGCTGACCCGGCCAGCCGTGCCGACCCGGCGCGGCTCAATGCGCTGACCCAGATCAACGCCGCGGCGCTGGCGGGTTTTGATGCCGGGCACGTGTTTGCCGGCGCGCATGTCGTCCACCCGCTGCGCCGCTCGGTGCTCGCCGGCCTGTATGACCGCCACCGCGCCGCCTTTGTCGCCAATATCGGCCAGCGCTTTCGCTGCGTGTCGCAATTTCTGCCGCAGGCGCTGCACAATCACGCCTGCATCGCGCAGGGGCTGGCGGTGCTCCACGATGGTGACGATCACCTCCACCTGCGCACCGGCGCGGTACTCGATTACCCGCTGCCGCAGGTGCGCGCCTATCTCGCCAGCGCCTTGCAGCCGCAGTTCAAGTTCCTGTGCATCAATGACCTGCCCCAGGTCGAAGCCGCGATCCCCGACACCCGCGACTGGATCGAGC
>CAJAHV010000232.1 GCA_903939555.1 uncultured Alphaproteobacteria bacterium
CGCGCCATGAACACCGCCTCGGTCATCGCCGTCGAGCCGTCGTACATGCTGGCGTTGGCGACTTCCATGCCGGTCAACCGCGCCACCTGGGTCTGGAATTCGAACAGGACCTGGAGGGTCCCTTGCGCGATTTCGGGCTGGTACGGCGTATAGGCGGTGAGAAACTCGCCGCGCTGGATGATGTGGTCGACCGTCGCCGGCACATGATGCTTGTAGGCGCCGCCGCCGATGAAGAAAGGCACGGTGCCGGCGGTCAGATTCTTGCCCGCCATCACCGACAAAGCGCGTTCGACCTGCATTTCGGGGCTGTGCAATGGCAGCCCGGCAATCGGTTCGGCGAGATAGGCCGAGGCCGGCACATCGGCGAACAGCGCATCGATATCGGGCGCGCCGATGATGCCGAGCATCGCCTCGCGGTCGGGTTGGGTGAGCGGCAGGTAACGCATCATGACCTCCGGATCAAAGCGTGGCGACGAGCGCCTGATAGGCGGCAGCGTCCATCAAGCCATCGAGTTCCGACGGGTCGGACAGGGTCAACTTGAAGAACCAGCCGGCGCCTTCGGGATCGGTGTTGACCAGCGCCGGATCATCGGCGAGCGCCGCATTGGCTTCGATGACCGTGCCCGAAACCGGCGAATAGACATCGGAAGCGGCCTTGACCGATTCGACGACCGCGGCCTCCTTGCCCTTGGCGACGACCGTGCCGGCGGCCGGCACATCGGCGAACACGACATCACCCAGCGCGTTCTGGGCATAATTGGTGATGCCGACGGTGGCGGTGGCGCCCTCGACCGCCAACCATTCATGGTCCTTGGTGTAATAGGTCGTCATGCTGCTTTCCCTTTCGCTGATGGTTCAGGCGCGATTTCAGGCGCGGTTTCAGGCGCGGACGTAATTCTTGGCTTTGAACGGCATCGGTACGACGCGCGCCATCAGGCGTTTACCGCGCACCTCGATTTCGAGCGGCGTGCCATCGGTGGCGCAATCTGTCGCCACATAGGCCATGGCGATCGGCGCGCCGAGCGAGGGCGCAAAGCCGCCCGAGGTGACGGTGCCAACCGCGCGGTCGCCCGCAAACACCGGCGCGCCTTCACGGGCGGGCAATTTGCCGTCGACCGCCAGGCCGACGCGCTTGCGGGCGGCGCCATTGTGCAATTGGTCGATAATGACGGCCGCGCCGGGAAAGCCGCCTTCAAGCTTGCGGCGCTTCGAAATGGCAAAGGCCAGCCCGGCTTCAATGGGGTTGGTGCCGGGGTCGAGATCATGGCCATACAGCGGCAACCCGGCTTCGAGCCGCAGCGAATCGCGCGCGCCGAGCCCAATCGGCTTGACTTCGGGGTGGGCGAGCAACGCTTCGGCCAGCGCCCCGACAGCAGCGGCGGGGGCCGAGATCTCGACACCATCCTCGCCGGTATAGCCCGAACGGCTGATCCACAGCGGCACCCCCTGCCAGTCAAAGCCGCCCGAGCGCATGAAGCGCAGCTCGGACACGCCGGGCACCAGCCGTTCCATGACGGCCACCGCTTCGGGCCCCTGCAACGCCAGCAGCGCCCAGTCATCGCGATAGTCGCAGGTGATGCCGGCGCTGCGCAGATGCGCGATATCGGCGGCCTTAACCGCGCCGTTGACGACGAGATAAAGGTCCTCGCCGCGCCGCGTCACCATCAGGTCATCGAGAATGCCGCCGGCAGCATCGAGCAGCAGCGAATAGCGCAGCGCGCCGGTCGCCAGCCCAGTGATGTCACCCGGCAGCAGCGCCTCGAGCGCCTTGTCCTGCGCCAGCGGCACCAGCACCTGGCCCATATGGCTGACATCGAACAGCCCGGCATGGCTGCGGGTCCACAGATGCTCGGCGATGATGCCCCCGAATTCGCCATCATATTGGATCGGCATCGCATAGCCGGCGAACGCCACCATGCGCGCGCCAAGCCGGCGATGCAGCGCATCGAGCGGCAAATTCAGGACAGTTTCGGCGGAATCGGCCATGGGTGGCCCTTTCGGCGACAGTGTTCAGCACGGGGGATGAGCCCCCCGCACCTGCCCCCACCTGTCACCGGACCTGAGAGCTTTCGCATGCGGACCGATTATCGGCACCCATGCTTACCCCTTCGGTGGGGCAGCTGCCCTAAGGCCCTGCCCGCTTTCCAGAATGTCGCAAATACGCCAGCGCGGTCCTTTTGCCTGAGAGATTCCGGGGGCGGCTTGCTCCTTCGGCGGCGACCGGGTTACCCCTGTCGCACTCTCCCGCGCTGACGCCGGGCCGAGACCCGACGACCATTCGCAACTGCGGTATCATCGGCGGCGAGTCAACCGCCAAGCTGCGGCTGGCACGAAATTCACGGCGTTGCCGCCCAGCCACTACAGCCGCTCGCGTCCAAACCCGGCCACTTCGGGCGAACCCTATTGTCAGCTTTGTCCGGCGGTCGCCGCTGCGCCTGCCGATGGTGTGGCTGTGGGCGCTCCCCTTCAGGACCGCGCCGCAATGATCGCCTATTTGGTTACGTTGTAGCCCAGTGCCTGATCGGTCAGCTGGAAGCCGACCAGCACTTCGAAACTGGCGGCGCGCAGCGCGGCGCGGATCAGCGGGTCCGACATCGGGTCGGTGGCGGCATCAATGTCGCCGGCCTTGCGCTTGCGGTTGATCTTGGCCTGGATGTCGGCCGGCAATGTCGTTGCCGACCGAGCGACGCTGCCGCGCGCGCTGGCCCCGGCGACAGCGCGGGCCTGGCCATCGGCAAAATCGAGATCGACGCTGCCGATCTGTTTCGACACGATCAGATTGCCCCCCTGGACCACCGCCGCGAACACCGGCAACGAGACGCGGCGGGCACCAATGGTGGCCGAGCGGCGGGCAACGACCTGGTAGGTGATGTTCGTCGCCAGCAGCGCGGGCGATTCGGTGCAGGTGTCGCGCACGTTGGTGATGGTCGCCGACAAATCGATGTTGCCGGCATCGGGGCCGGTTCCGGGCTGGAACAGCGTGATGTCGCCGGCATAGATCGGCACCGCCACGGCGGGACAAAGCGCGCGGCGGACGATCAGCGGGTTACGCTGGCACCCGGCGAGCGCCACGGCGGCAAGGGCAACGACAGTGGCAATACGCAATTTCGACACAGCAAGCAGACCTTTCGGGTGCCGATCGGACTGGCGCGGCACCAAAGCACATTCACCTTATGTCGGGATTGCCGCAAAGGCTAGAGATGGGCACATTGATATCAAGGTCGGCGGGCCACGCTTCGCATTGGCAAACCCCGGCGGCATCGCCTATCAGTCAACAGATGAACACGCTTGCTCCCATCGCTGCCGGCCTGCCCCGGCTTTCGGTCCTGGTTGCGGCGCCGCGCGGCTTTTGCGCCGGCGTCGACCGGGCGATCAATATCGTCGAACTGGCGCTCGAACGATGGGGGGCGCCGGTATATGTCCGGCACGAAATCGTCCACAACCGTTTTGTCGTCGATACGCTGAAGAGCAAAGGCGCGATCTTCGTCGAAGAACTCGACGAAGTCCCCGATGGTGTGCCGGTGGTGTTTTCCGCCCATGGCGTTCCCAAGTCAGTGCCGGCGGCGGCCGAAGCGCGCCAGATGAACTATCTCGATGCCACCTGCCCGCTGGTGTCCAAGGTGCACCGCCAAGCCGAACGTCTGGTCGAGGCCGGACGCCATATCCTGTTCATCGGTCACCAGGGCCACCCCGAAGTGATCGGCACTTTCGGGCAGGTGCCCGATGGCGCGATGACGCTTATCGAGACCCTTGAGGACGCGCAAAACGTCAGCGTCACGGCACCGGACAATCTCGGCTTTCTGACCCAGACCACCTTGTCGGTCGATGATACCGCCGACATGGTCGCCGAACTGCAACGGCGCTTTCCCACCATCACCGGCCCCAAGGGCGACGACATCTGCTACGCGACGTCCAATCGTCAGGCGGCGGTGAAGGCGATGGCACCGCGCTGTGACCTTGTGCTGGTCATCGGTGCGACCAATTCGTCCAATTCACAGCGCCTGCGCGAAGTCGCCGAGCGCGAGGGGGCGGCGTCCTACCTCATCAGCCGCGCCGCCGATATCGATTGGGCCTGGTTCGAAGGGGTGGCGACCCTCGGACTGACCGCCGGCGCCTCGGCGCCCGAACTGCTGGTGCAGGAAGTGCTTTCCCGGCTCGACGAACGCTTCAACGTGTCGACCGAAAATGTGACGACCGCAGTCGAACAAGTGGTGTTCAAGCTGCCCAGAGCGCTTGTCGCCGAATGACTCGCGCTTGTCGCCGAATGACTCGCGCTTGTCGCCGAATGATGCGCGCCTGCTGACATGGCGGTTTTCACGCCGGTGACGGCGGCCGATCTCGCCGGGTTCCTGATGCGCTATGACGTCGGTTCCGCAACCAGTTTCAAGGGCATTGCCGAAGGCGTCCAGAACAGCAATTTCCTTGTTGAAACCACCCGCGCCCGCTTCATCCTGACATTGTACGAAGATCGCGTCGATATCGACGACCTGCCCTGGTTCCTGGCGCTGATGACCCATCTTGCCGACAAGGGCCTGCCGGTGCCGCGCCCGGTCACCGATCGCGACGGCGTCGCCCTGCAGATGCTCAACGGCCGCCCGGCGTGCATGATCGAATTCGTCACCGGGGTTTCGGTTTCCGAACCCTCGCCCGAGCATTGCCACGCGATGGGGGCGGCGCTCGGCCGGCTCCACGCCGCCACCACCGATTTCGCCACGCCGCGCGCCAACAGCCTGGGCGTGGCGGCATGGCCGGCCATGGCCGATCGCTGCGACGGTCGCTTTGCCGAAATCGATACCAGACTTGCCGCGATCATCAGCGACGGGCTGGCGGCGACGCGTGACTGGCCGCCGGGCCTGCCGAGTGGCGCCATGCACACCGACCTGTTTCCCGACAATGTGCTGTTTTCGGGCCATGGCGTGACCGGCCTTATCGATTTCTATTTCGCCTGCACCGATCTGCGCGCCTATGATTATGCCGTGACCCATGCCGCCTGGTGCTTTTCGGCGGCTGGCGACACGCATTATCCCGAACGTGCCGCGGCGCTGGCCGCCGGCTATGCGGAAACACAGGGCCTTTCGGCAGACGAAATTGCCGCGCTGCCACGGCTTGGCGAAGGCGCTGCGCTGCGCTTCACCCTGACCCGCGCCTATGACTGGATCAACACGCCGGCCGGTGCGCTGGTAACCCGCAAGGACCCGATGGCCTTTGGCCGCCGCCTGCAATGGTATGCGCGGGCAACGCCGGACATGGTGCTGGGGAATTCTGACGCGCCTGCCGCAGGGCTTCGCCGGTGACCGACCTCCCCAAGGTCATCATCGCCACCGACGGCGCCTGCAAGGGCAACCCGGGGATCGGCGGCTGGGGCGCCCTGCTGCGCGCCGCCAATGGCACCGAAAAGACCTTGTGCGGTGCCGAGGCGCACACCACCAACAACCGCATGGAACTGACCGGCGCGATCGAAGCGCTCAACGCCCTCACCCGCCCCGCCGATGTCATCCTGTCGACCGACAGCGTCTATGTCCGTGATGGCATCACCAAATGGATCCATGGCTGGCAACGCAACGGCTGGAAGACCGCCGATAAAAAGCCGGTGAAGAATGCCGAACTCTGGCAGGGCCTGCTGGCGGCCGCAGCGCGCCACAAGATCGAATGGCGCTGGGTCAAGGGCCATGCCGGCGACCCCGACAACGAACGCGCCGACATGCTCGCCAACGAAGCAATCACCAATTTGCGCAGCGAACAAGGCGCACGCCGCAGCGCTTGACAGCAATGGCACGACACGACGCCCGGGCACCCGAAGCTGTGCCGCTGGCGCGCAGTGGCGGGTACTGGCGGGTACTGGCGGGTACTGGGTTAAGCGCCTCCGACGGCTGGAGCCACAGGCCCCAGCCGTCATCTACTTTTCAGCAACAATATCAATGGAATTTTTCAAAAATCAAGCTGATGAAATGGGGTTTGGGGCCTGTGGCCCCAGCCGCCGGAGGCCCTTCCTGATCGATCAGTGACGGTGAGGCTGGCCCGTCGAAAAACTCAGTCCTCCGCTGGCGCCGGATCGACGCCATAGGTCCAAGCCAGCCGGAACTGCATCGGCAAGGTTTCGACCATCACCTGCGCGTTCCAGCCGCCCTTGCCCGCCTCGTGCGCCGTCACGATCGCCACCTGCATCGCGGCTTCGGCATCGTCATAATAGCCATAGTTGATGCCCTGGTGATTGATCCGCCATTTGCCGGCATCGCGGATCACGGCGTAGCGGGCATGGTGCATCAAGGGTTCCTCGGGGTTGGAAGCCGTGAAGTCGGGATGCCGGGCGGTTGCGTCAAGACCAGGCCACGCGGGTGCGGCTGGACA
>CAJAHV010000233.1 GCA_903939555.1 uncultured Alphaproteobacteria bacterium
ACCATTGGCGGCGAGCAGCGCGTCATGGCTGCCGCGCTCGACGATCCGCCCGGCCGACAGCACGATGATCTCGTCGGCATCGGTGATCGTCGACAGGCGATGCGCGATGACCCGCGTCGTGCGGCTTTGCGACACGGTGCCGAGCGCCGACTGGATATCCGCTTCTGTCGCCGAATCGAGCGCGCTGGTGGCTTCGTCGAGGATGAGGATCGCAGGATCCTTGAGGATCGTCCGCGCGATCGCGACGCGCTGTTTTTCGCCGCCCGACAATTTGAGGCCGCGCTCGCCGACCTGCGTCGCATAGCCATCGGGCAGCGACAGGATGAAATCATGGATAGCGGCACCCCGCGCCGCCGCCTCGACCTCGGCCTGGGTCGCCTCGGGGCGGCCATAGGCGATGTTGTAGCCGATCGTGTCGTTGAACAGCACGGTATCCTGCGGCACGATCCCGATGGCGCGGCGCAGGCTGTCCTGCGTCACCTCGGCGATATTCTGGCCGTCGATGGTCACGGCACCGCCCTGCACATCATAGAAGCGATAGAGGATGCGGCTGAGCGTCGATTTGCCGGCACCGGAATGGCCGACGATGGCGAGCTTGGCCCCCGGCGGCACATCAAATGATACATCGTGAAGGATCTGGCGGCGCTTGTCATAGCCGAAATCGACATGCGAAAACCGCACATGCGCGCCGGTGATGGCCAACGCCGGGGCGCCGGGCACATCGGCGATTTCGGCCGGCGTGTCGATCAGGCTGAACATCGCTTCCATGTCGATCAGGCCCTGCTTGATCTCGCGATAAACCATGCCGAGCATGTCCAGCGGCCGGAACAATTGCGCCAGCAGCGTGTTGACCAGCACCACATCGCCGATGGTGAAGCGGCCCTGATGCCAGCCCCAGACAGTATAGCCCATCGCCGCCGCCATCATGATGTTGGTAATCAGCGACTGGCCGATATTGAGCAGCGCCAGCGAATTTTCAGACTTGGTCGCGGCATCGGTATAGCGTTTGATGGCAAGCCCATAGTTACGATTTTCATGGGCTTCGGCGTTGAAATATTTTACCGTTTCGTAATTCAGTAACGAATCGACCGCCCGTGCCACCGCCTTGTTGTCACTGTCGACCATTTCACGGCGCAGCTTCGACCGCCAGTCCGTCACCTTCTGCGTATAGGCAATATAGGCGACGACCATCACCAGCACTGCAGCGACCACCGCCGGCCCCAGCTTGAACCAGAAGATCACGCAGACCGCGGTCAGCTCGAATGCCGTCGGAAAGATGTTGAACAGGATGAAATACAGCATCGTGTCGATGCTTTTCGTGCCGCGTTCGACAACCCGGGTCAGCGACCCGGTGCGGCGTTCGAGATGAAAGCGCAAGGATAGCCGGTGAATGTGCGCGAAAACATCCTGGCTGAGCCGCCGCGCCGCCGTCTGGCCGACCTTTTCGAAAACGGCGTTGCGCAGATTGTCGAACAACACCCCACCAAAGCGCGCCAGCGCATAGGCACAAACCAGCGCCACGGCGATCTGGACACCATCGGGCACCCCGGCCGCCATGCGGTCGATGGCACCCTTGAAGGCAAAGGGCATGACCAACGAGGTCGATTTAGCCAGCAGCACCAGCAGCATGGCGCCAACAACGCGCGCCCGCAATGCCGGCTCGGCCTTTGGCCAGAGATACGGCATGAAGCGCTTGAGGGTGCCGAAATCCGCCTTGCCTTGCGGCGGCGTTCCGGGAGCGGCCATGTAATGCATGCCGCCTATGTGGCGCGGCGTGATGCAACACGCAACCTTGCTGCATGTTGCATCACGCTGCTTCCCCGCCCATGGTCGCGCCATGCCCCGTCCCAAGCCCCCTGCCCACCCCGGTCTTCCCAGCCGCGAGGCGATTCTCGATTTCGTCCGAACCCAGAAGGAAGCGGTGGGCAAGCGCGAGATCGCCCGTGCCTTCGGCCTACACGCTCAGGACAAGATCGCGCTCAAGGGCCTGCTCAAGGACATGCAGGACGCCGGCGAGCTTGAGGTCGGCCCCGGCCGCACGCTGCACAAGGGCGGCGGCCTGCCGCGCGTCACCGTCATCCGCGTCGTCGAAGTGGGGGACGATGGCGCCATCGCCGCTCCCGACCGCTGGGATCACCCGCAACCGCCACCGCGCATCCGGGTCATCGAGGCGAAACGCCGCGCCGCCTTCGGGGTCGGCGACCGGCTGCTGGCGCGCATCGAGGAACAGGGCGGGGGCTATGCCGCCTTCCCGATGAAGGCGCTCGCCAAGTCGGAGGAGTTCGTTCTCGGCATCCTGCGCAAGGAAGTGCTCGGTTATCGCCTCGTCCCAGTCGACAAAAAGGCGCGCAACGACCTGATGGTCAGCGATCCGGGCGATGCCGCGCCCGGTGACCTAGTACTCGCCGAACCCGGCGGCCGGCCACCCCGCCAGCACGCCCGCGTTGTCGAAGTGCTCGGCGACCCGTTCGCACCGCGCTCCTTCTCGATGATCGCCATCCACGCCAAGGGCATTCCGCACCGCTTCGAAGACAATGTGCTCGAACAGGCCGAAGATGTCGCCCGCCAGCCGCTCGGTGACCGCGAGGATTTGCGCGCCCTGCCGTTCCTGACCATCGACCCCGCCGATGCGCGCGACCATGACGATGCCGTGTGGGCCGCGCCCGACTTTGACAACCCCGGGCATTTCAAGGCGATCATCGCCATCGCCGATGTCAGCTATTATGTCCGCCCCGGCACGGCGCTCGACCGCTCGGCGCGGGCGCGCGGCAACAGCGTCTATTTCCCCGATCGCGTCGTGCCGATGCTGCCCGAAACGCTGTCGGCCGATGTCTGCTCGCTCGTCGAGCATCAGGATCGCGGCGTGCTCGCCTGCCACATCGCTATCGACCCCGATGGCAAGGTCGTGTCGCAACGCTTCAGCCGCGCCGTTATCCGCTGCGTCACCAACATCGCCTATGAGGATGCGCAGGCCAGCTACGATAGCCAGAGCGGCGAATTCCTGCCGCTGCTCAACGATCTGTGGGCGACATGGGCGGCGCTTAACAAGGCGCGCACGGCGCGCGAGCCGCTGGCGCTCGACCTGCCCGAACGCCGGGTGACGCTCGATGACCAGGGCCGGATTACCGGTATCGAACTGCGCGTCACGCTCGATGCCAACAAGCTGATCGAGGATTATATGATCGCCGCCAATGTCGCGGCAGCCAAGGCGCTGGAGGCGAAGAAATCCGCCTGCATGTACCGCGACCACGAAACCCCGGGCCGCGAAAAGCTGATCGCGCTCAAGGACTATATGGAAACCTTCGGCCAGAATTTCGCGATGGGCCAGGTCATCAAGCCCGCCACCTTCAACCGCCTGATCGAGCGGGTGAAGGGTGAGGAATACAGCGAGCAGGTGATGGAACAGATCCTGCGCACCCAGACCCAAGCCTATTACAGCCCCGACAACAAGGGGCATTTCGGCCTGTCGTTGGGCAGCTATGCGCATTTCACCTCGCCGATCCGCCGTTACGCCGATCTTGTCGTCCACCGCGCGCTGGTTGCCGCCTACAAGCTTGGCGATGGCGGGCTGTCGGACGCCGATGCCGCATCGATGGCCAAGACCGCCGACCATGTCAGCATGACCGAGCGCCGCGCCATGGAGGCCGAGCGCGACACCACCGACCGCTATGTCGCGGCCTTCCTGTCCACCCGCATCGGCGAAACGCTCGCCACCCGCATCACCGGCGTCGCCAAGTTCGGCTTTTTCGCGCAGGTTGTCGGGCTGGGCGGCGACGGCCTGGTGCCGGTATCGACCCTTGGCGACGAACGCTTCGTCTATGACGACGCGAGCCGGGTGCTCGAAGGCATCGAAACCGGCACGCGCTACACTGCGGGCATGCGCCTCGACCTGGTGCTGGCCGAAGCCAATCCGATCACCGGCGCGCTGCGCTTTGAACTGCCGCTCGGCGAGGGGCAGACCCGGCCCCGCCATGACCGGGTCCATCGGGGCCGCCGCATCGGCCAGTCGCGGGTGCCCAGGGGGGTACGGCGCGGTCGTTAGGCCCGATTGCCGTTGAACGGCCGGTGGCGGCGGCGATCCTGACCTGTGCTATCCGGCCCAGCGCAGCCCCAGCCACAGCGTACGCGGCTGCGCCCGGTCGATAAGACCATCGGCGCTCACCCCCGACACGACCTGTGCATCACCGATATTTTCGGCGCGCGCTTCCACCGACAGGCCGCGCCACAGCGCCAGCCGGGCGCTGGCATCGAGCGTGGTAGCCGCAGCTATGCGGCGCAGATTCTGGTCATCATCGAACTGCGCGCCGAAATGACGGACCGTAAGCGAGCCGCCGAGCCGCTCGCTCGTCCAGCCAAATGTCGCCGATGCGCTGATTTGCGGTGACGCTGCCGGCCGCAGGCCATCAAGGCCCGCCGCCAGTCCGCTCGCCTTGACGCGCGGATCGGCCCAGGCCAGCGACGCCGATGCCTGCCAGCCGCCAATTTGCACGCTGGCATCGGCCTCGATGCCCTTCACGGTCACGGCATCAAGGTTGAGGCGCTGCCGGAAGGCACCGCCAGCAGCAACAAAGCCGACCTGGGGAAAGGTTCCCGGCCCGCGCCCCAGCGTCACATTGGCGATCGCGCCCTGCAATTCATTGACGTAGCCGGTCACCGACAGCCGCGCCGTCGGCAGCGGTTGCCAGTCGAAACCGGCCTCCACCCCACGGGCGCGTTCAAGCCCGAGTGCCGGGTTGGCGGCGGTCGCATCGGCACCGACGCGGAACGGCCGGTACAGTTCATTCGGTGTCGGCAGGCGGAAGCCCGAATAGGCGGCGCCGCGCAGCCCCAACCCCGGCAGCGGCCGCCAAAGCGCCCCGCCGCGCGCCGTGCCGCGCCAGCCGTCACGCGCCGGGGTTGCGATGTTCAACGTTGCCGCCCCGGTGTCGCTGTCGAATTCGAACAGGCGCCCGGCGCTGATCCGCCAATGGTCGGCGCGGGCGCCCGCTGTCAGGGTGATGCTGTCGGCAATCTTCCAGCTGTCCTCGATATAAGCGCCCAACGTCGCGGTGGCGCCGCCGGCTTCGCGCAGCCGGGTGAAGCGGTTGACCTGGTAGCGGAAGCGTTCGTGGCTGGTGCCGGTGCCATGGCGGGCATCAATGCCGATTTCGAGATCATGCGCGCTGGCCACCGGCGGCCGTAATGCCAGCTTGCCGCCGAGCCCGGTGGCAGGCGTGCTGTACTGATCGAGCGAGGGGGTCGCGGCGGCGCGGTTGGCGGCGACCGAGGCGAATCGCGCGCCAAATTCGCGGGTCTGGACATAGGCGAGCGCTTCAACGCCCCAATCGCCGCGATGGATGAGCCGTACGCTGGCATCGGCACCGCGGCTTTGCGAACCGACCAGTTCAAGCCCGCGCACCCGATCATCGTCGAATGCCCGCCCGGCGACCTGGAGTTCGGTGGCATCGCCGACCGGCAGCACCGCGCGGATGCTGGCACCCCAGCTGCGGTAGCGTGCCGCAATATCGACCGTGCCGCGCTGCGCCTCGGGTACCAGCACATAGCCGTCACCGCGATCATAGCGCCCGCTGACCGTCACGAAACCGCCACCCAGTTGCGCCGCCAACCCGCCCGAAGCCTCCCACGAATCGCGCGAGCCGCCTGCAACGGCGAGGCTGACGCCCGGCAACTGATCAGGCCCGGCACTGCTCAATTCGAGCGTGCCCGCCACCGCGCCGGCGCCAAACGCCCCTGCTCCACCGCCGCGGGTGACGCGCACCCCGGCGAGGCGCGCCGGATCGATCGCGCTCCACGGGATATAGCCGGCGAAGGGATCGGCGACCGGCACACCATCGAGCAGCACCAGCGCCCGCGACGCGGCATTGCCGCCCAGCGCGCGCAGCGTCACCCCTTGCGAGGTCGGGT
The DNA here is from genome assembly GCA_903939555.1 of uncultured Alphaproteobacteria bacterium. Lineage (GTDB taxonomy): Bacteria > Pseudomonadota > Alphaproteobacteria > Sphingomonadales > Sphingomonadaceae > Sandarakinorhabdus. The sequence goes on from CAJAHV010000233.1 coordinate 5,905, forward strand.
TAGCACTGCGGCTGTCGGTGCGGCGAAATGCCACCAGCCCCGCAACGTCCTTGAGCGCATCCTCGATGCGGCCGCTGGCGGTGCCGGCCAGCCGGTCGCGGGTGATACTGACCTGCGAATAGGCAGCGGCACCAGCGGCGGCAGGCAGGGCAGTGCCAGTGACGATGATTTCGGCGGCGGGGGGTGCGGGAGGCATGTCCATCACTGCATTGGACAGGCGCGGGTGCTGCTGGCAAGGGGTTCGATATGAAGAACAGGATTTCGCTGCGATGACCGGCTGGGCCTATCTCGGCATCGCCATCGTTCTGGAAGTCATCGCCACGACGATGCTCAAGCTGTCGGACGGGCTGGCGCGCTGGCAATGGGCGGCGGCGTCGATCCTGTTCTACGCGATCTGCTTCCTGGCGCTCGCCCCGGCGCTCAAGACAATTCCGGTCGGCGTCGCCTATGCGATCTGGTCGGGGGTCGGCATCATCGCGATTTCGGTGCTGGGCGTCTGGCTGTTCGGGCAGAAGCTGACCATGGTGCAGGTGGCGTTCATGGCGATGATCATCGTCGGCGCGGTGGGCTTGCGGGCGACATCGGCGGGCTGATCCGATGCCATGCACGGAAAAGTATGCGCCTATCGGCGAGTTGCGCCTAAATTTCCACCTGGCTCCCCAGTTCCACCACCCGGTTGGTCGGCAGCTTAAAGAAGTCCATCGCGCTTTCAGCGTTGCGCATCATCCAGCTGAACAGATGTTCACGCCACAGCGCCATGCCCGGCCGATCGCTGGCCAGCAACGTCTGGCGTGACAGGAAAAAGCTGGTTTCCATCATCTTGAGCTTTGGCCCGCAGTTTTCGACCTTCTTGAGGATTGCCGGAATGTCGATCTGCTGCATGAAGCCATAGCGGATGATGATGCGGTAGAATTGCGAGCCGAGGTCGACCACGCCGATGCGGTCTTCATCCGAGACATAGGGGATTTCATCGATCACCACGGTCAGGATCATGATGCGTTCGTGCAATACCTTGTTGTGCTTGAGATTGTGCAGCAGCGCGTGCGGCACCCCGGTCATCGAGGTCGACATGAACACCGCCGTTCCGGGTACCCGCGTCGCCGCAGTCGCGGCCGACTTGATAAACACATCCATCGGCATGGCGCTTTCGCGCAGGCGTTCCTGCATTAGCGAACGACCGCGCGCCCAGGTGGTCAGGAAGGTGAAGGCGACCGCGCCGACGAGCAGCGGGAACCAGCCGCCATCGGGAATTTTGGTCAGGTTGGATGCGAAATAGGCCGTATCGATGATCAGGAAGGTGCCGACAAAGCCATAGGCCAGCCAGCGGTTCCATTTCCACACCGTCAGCACCAGCACCGCCATCATCAGCGTGGTGATGAACATGTTGCCGGTCACCGCGATACCATAAGCCGAAGCGAGGTTGGAGGAAGTGCGGAAGCTCAACACCAGCAATGCCACCGCGAACAGCATAGCCCAGTTGACGAGCGGAATGTAGATCTGCCCCGCCGCCGCTGCCGAGGTGTGGTTGATCTTGATGCGCGGCAGGAAGCCCAGCTGCACCGCCTGCTGCACCACCGAAAAAGCGCCCGAGATCACCGCTTGACTGGCAATTACCGTTGCCAGCGTCGCCAGCCCAACGAGCGGCAGCAGCGCCCAGTCAGGCGCCATCAGGTAGAAGGGATTGGTGATTTTTTCGGGCGCGCCAAGCACCAATGCCGATTGACCGAAATAATTGAGCAGCAGCGCCGGCATAACGAACCACAGCCAGGAAAACTGGATCGGCTTGCGGCCGAAATGCCCCATGTCGGCATAAAGCGCTTCGGCGCCCGTCACCGACAGCACCACCGAGCCGAGCGCGAAAAACCCGAGCAACGGATTATCGGCAAAAAAGCGGAACGCCCAGATCGGGTTGACCGCTTGCAGGATTGTCGGATCGCGCAAGATCTGGGTCAGGCCCATCACGGCGATGACGACGAAATAGACCAGCATGATTGGCGCGAACAGCGCCCCGACCTTGGCCGATCCGCGCGCCTGCAACAAGAACAGCCCGATCAGGATGGCGATAGCCACCGGCACCACCAGCTGTTGCAGCCCCGGGTTGACGACGCTAAGGCCTTCAACCGCCGACAAAACCGAAATCGCCGGGGTGATCAGGCAGTCTCCGATGAATAGCGCCGTTGCCAGAACGCCGAGCATGCCGAGCCAACGCGTCCGCCGCGCGCTATGTTCGGACAGCCGCGAGATCATCGCCAGCAGTGACAGACTGCCGCCTTCACCGCGATTGTCGGCGCGAAGGATGACAATGATATATTTCACCGTGACGATCAGCGTCATCGTCCAGAACACCAGGCTCATGATACCAAAGACATGCAACTGGTCGACCAGCAGCTTGTGATGGCCGGTGAAGGTTTCCTTCAGTGCATAGAGCGGGCTGGTACCAATGTCGCCGAACACCACCCCGATAGCGCCAATTGCCAGCTTTGCCATGCCCTGCGGAGCATGACTTTCCGGCGCGGCAGCAGCGGTAGTCGTCGTCGCCGAATCGCTCGACATGATCATCCTGATCCCCCCGGGGAAGCGGCCGGCGCGGTAGCACAGCCATGGCGACGCCGCAATGTAACATCGATAGCGACGCCGCATTCAGCCGCTCTGTGATCGCCCCGCGCTTGGCTCTATGCTGGATGCCACAGTCGACCGCGGAGTAATGCGATGCACATTGGCGTTCCCAAGGAAATCAAGATCCACGAGTATCGGGTAGGGTTGACTCCGCCCTCGGTCGCCGAACTCGTGGCGCGCGGTCATCAGGTGACCATCGAGACGGGTGCCGGCGCCGGTATCGATTTCACCGATAACGATTATGTAGCGGTCGGCGCCCGCATCGCACCCGCGCCAGAGGCGGTGTTCGCCGCTGCCGATATGATCGTCAAAGTCAAGGAACCCCAACTTCATGAAATCGCCTGGCTGCTGCCCGGGCAGACGCTGTTCACCTATCTCCACCTTGCCGCCGACAAACCACAGGCACTGGCGCTGATGGCATCGGGTGCCACCTGCATCGCCTATGAAACCGTCACCGATCGCGCCGGCGGCCTGCCGCTGCTGCGCCCGATGTCGGAAGTTGCCGGGCGCATGGCGGTGCAGGTCGGCGCGCATTACCTCGAAAAGGAACAGGGCGGCCGTGGCATCCTGCTCGGCGGTGTGCCGGGCGTTGCCCCGGGGCGGGTGGCAATTCTGGGCGGCGGGGTTGCCGGCATCAATGCCGCGCAGATCGCCATCGGCATGCGCGCCGACGTGACAATCTACGACATTTCAACGAGCCGGCTCGCCGAGATCGACCAATTGTTCGAAGGTCAGGTGAAAACCGCTTTTTCATCGCGCGCTGCCATCGCCGCCGCGATCGGGCGCGCCCATGTCGTCATCGGCGCGGTGCTGATCCCCGGTGCCGCTGCCCCCAAGCTGGTCAGCCGCGAAATGCTGGGCTTGATGAAGCGCGGCTCGGTGCTTGTCGATATTGCTATCGATCAGGGCGGCTGTTTCGAAACCAGCCGGGCGACGACCCATGCCGATCCCGTCTTTGTCGTCGATGGCATCATCCATTATTGCGTTGCCAACATGCCCGGCGCTGTGGCGCGCACCTCGACCTTCGCCCTCAACAACGCCACCCTGCCGTTCGTGCTGCGGCTCGCCGACAAGGGGGCGGCGGCGGCGATGGCGGCCGATCCGCATCTGGCCGCCGGGTTGAACGTGGCGGACGGACATATTCGTCATCAGGCCGTCGCCGAAGCGCTGCAGCTACGCTACGAGCCGTGAACAGGAGCCGCCCATGACCCAGCCCTATCGCATCGGCTTCCTGCTCTGGGATGGCCTGACCCAGCTCGACATGACCGGCCCGGCGCAAGTGCTCAGCCGCATGCCGGGGGCCGAACTCCATTATGTCTGGCACAACCTCGCGCCGGTGATGAGCGATTGCGGCCTGGCGATGGTGCCGACCAGAACCTTTGCCGATTGCCCGCCACTCGACATGATCTGCGTGCCCGGCGGCGTCGGCTTCGTGCCGGTGATGCGCGACCCGGTGGTCATTGCCTGGCTGCGCGCCCAGGCAGCAACGGCGCAGCTCGTCACCAGCGTCTGCACCGGCTCGTTGATCCTCGCCGCCGCCGGGCTGCTCAGGGGCTATCGCGCCGGCTGCCATTGGGCGGCAGGGGAACAATTGGCGCTGTTCGGCGCCGAATTCATCAAGGAACGCGTCGTCATCGACCGCAACCGCATCACGGCCGGCGGTGTCACGTCGGGCATCGATTTTGCCTTTCGCGTGCTCGAACAGACGCATGGCCGCGACATGGCCGAAGCGGTGCAGTTGGCGCTCGAATATGATCCCGCACTGCTCGGCGGCGGCACCCCGGCAACGGCTCGGCCTGAAATCCTCGCCATGGTGATGGCGCAGATGGGCGAGCGGCTGGCGCTGCGTGAAGCCAATGTGGCGGCATTTGCGGCAGAGTAGAGACCGCCATAAGCAGAATCAGGTTGTCATCACGGGTTGGCGTCCGGATGAAAGGAGGGATCGTGACGGCAGGGCTCAGCCGCGAGCAACCGCCGCCAGAAACGCCGCGCCATAAGCGTCGAGCTTTCTCGCCCCCACACCCGGAATCCGCCCCATTTCGGCCATTGTCGCCGGGCGGCTGGCGGCCATGGCGCGCAGAGTTGAATCGTGAAAGATCACATAGGGCGGCAGGCTCGCCGCCGCCGCCAGTTCGCGGCGCACGGCACGCAGCGCCTCGAACAGCGCCATATCATCATCGGCCACCGCCGCCATCGTCGCTGCGGCGCGGGCGCCGCTGCGCCCGCCGGCGCGGCCGCGTTCGGCCTGGGCAGTTGCCACCTTCAGGCTGACCGCCACCTCCCCCTTCAAGATCGCGCGCGCAGCCGGGCCGAGCACCAGACCGCCATATTCACCGTCGCGGACCAGCGCCTCATTGGCTTCCAGTTGCCGCGCCAGCGCCTTCCAGCCTTCACCCGACAGTTCCTTGCCGATACCGAAGACTGCCAGCTGATCATGGCCGAATTTGGTGATCTTTTCACCCGATTTGCCCATCAGCACATCGACAAGATGGCCCACACCAAAACGCTGCCCGGTGCGATAGACCGCCGAAAGCAGCTTCCTTGCCGCCTCGGTCGCATCCTGCAAGGCCGGTGGATCGAGGCAATTGTCGCAATTGCCGCACGGCGCCGGGCGTGGCTCACCGAAATATTCGAGAAGCGGGATGCGGCGGCAGCCACCGGTTTCGAGAAAGGCGATCAGCGCCCCCAATCGCCGCGTTTCCTCGGTCTTGCGCGCGTCATTGGCATCGCTTTGCGCGATAAAGCCGCGTGCCCGGGCGATATCTTCCGCCCCCCAGAACAATTGTGCCACCGCGGGGTCGCCATCGCGGCCGGCGCGACCGGTTTCCTGATAATAGGCCTCGATCGATTTTGGCAGACCGATATGGGCGACAAAGCGCACATCGGGCTTGTCGATGCCCATGCCGAAGGCGATCGTCGCGACCATCACCATGTCTTCGGATTTGACGAAATCGGCCTGGTTGCGCGACCGCGTTCCGGCATCGAGCCCGGCGTGATAGGCACGGGCATTGACCCCATCCTTGGCAAGCCAGCCCGCGACCTGATCGGTGACCGCCCGCGTCGGCGCATAGATGATCCCCGGCCGTCCGGCCTGTGACGCCACGAAGGCACTCAATTGCCGGTGGCTGTCGGTCTTGGGGGTCACGCCATAGCGGATGTTGGGCCGGTCGAACCCCGCCAACACCATGCGATCGGGCGCAATGCCGAGCTGTTGCAGGATGTCGGCGCGCGTCGCGACATCGGCGGTGGCCGTCAGCGCGATGCGTGGCACGCCCGGCAGCGTGTCACACAGCGATTTGAGCTGGCGATATTCGGGGCGGAAATCATGGCCCCATTGGCTGACGCAATGCGCTTCATCGATGGCGATCAACGCGATCTCGGCGCGCGCCACCAGCACGCGGAACCCTTCCATGGCGGCGCGTTCGGGCGCGACATACAACAGGTCGAGCTCGCCATCGCGCAGCGCGCGGATGGTGGCGTCGCTATCGTCGGACTGACTGTTGAGCGCCCCGGCACGCACGCCAAAGGCGCGCATCGAACGCACCTGATCTTGCATCAACGCGATCAGCGGCGAAATCACCAGCGCGCAGCCCGGCCGCACCAGCGCCGGGATCTGGTAGCACAAGGATTTGCCGGCCCCCGTCGGCATGATAGCCAGCACATCGCGCCCGGCGCAGACATCGGTGATTATCGCCTCCTGCTGCCCGCGAAAGGCGGGAAAGCCGAAAACCGAACGCAGCACATCATGGGGAGCAGTGGCGGCAAGCATGGACGGCGCAGCGATAGCGCCTGTACCGCCGCGCCGCCACTTCTATCGGCAGCGCGGCGGCGCTTGATCTGGCTATCGGCAGCGCGGGCGCGCTGCTAGGGCATACGCATGTTGCTCGACCGCATCGTTGCCGTCACCCTGATTGTAATGGCTGGCC
>CAJAHV010000234.1 GCA_903939555.1 uncultured Alphaproteobacteria bacterium
GCATTTGGGCGCTTTCTGCGGAGCGGTTTCTACCGCGACAAGGCTGGGCCATAGCCGGTAAGACAGGTGCATGTCAGCCCCGCATATCATCTGGTTCCGTAACGACCTTCGGCTTGCCGACCACGCCGCCGTGGCTGCAGCCGCCCGTTCCGGCCCGGTGGTGGCGCTGTTCGTGCTTGACGATGAAACCCCGGGGGCCTGGGCGATGGGCGCGGCGCAGCGCTGGTGGTTGCACCACAGCCTCGCCGCGCTGGCGCAGGATCTGGCGGCGCGTGGTGGCAGCTTGCTGTTACGGCGCGGTGCAGCGGGGACCGTGGTGCCCGATGTCGCGCGCTGTATCGGTGCCGCAGCAGTGCACACGCTTACCCATTACGAACCCTGGGCCAAGGCGCAGGATGCGATGGTGGCCAAGACGCTCGCAAACACGGCGGTAGCGTTCAAACGCTATCATGGCGCCTTGCTTGCCCCGCCGGCCAGTGTGCTCGCCGGCAGCGGCGGACGCTATCGCATCTTCACGCCCTGGTGGCGCAAGCTGCTCGAACAGATGCCGCCGGCACGGCCGGCGCCGGCGCCCGAAGCCATGGTCTTTGCACCGTTGCCAGCCGGAGACATGCCAGCCGGAGATACGCTCGCCGGAGAGACGCTGGCAGGGCTGGGGTTGCTGCCGGATCGCGACTGGGCGGCCGGCTTTGATGTCTGGACGCCGGGCGAGGCCGGGGCGGCGGCGCAGCTGGCGGTGTTCCTCGACGTTGCGGCGGATTACGACAAGGCGCGCAACCTGCCGTCGCAGGAGGGTTCCTCGCGCCTGTCACCGCATCTGGCGCTGGGCGAAATATCGATCCGGACAGTGTGGCACGCCGTGGCCGATGCGGTGCCGGCGGCGCAGGCCGAACCCTATCTGCGCGAACTGGGCTGGCGTGATTTTGCCGCCAACATCCTCGATCAGTTTCCCGACCATGCCGACCAACCGGGCCGCGCACAGTTCAACGCCATTGCCTTTCGTGAGGCCCCGGCCGACCTGCGGGCCTGGCAGCAGGGCCGCACCGGCTACCCCATCGTCGATGCCGGGATGCGGCAGTTATGGGCGACTGGCTGGATGCACAATCGCGTCCGGATGATCGCGGCTTCCTTTCTGGTCAAGCATCTGCTGATCGATTGGCGGCAGGGCGAGCGCTGGTTCTGGGACTGCCTTGTTGATGCCGATCTGGGGGCCAATTCGCTCGGCTGGCAATGGGTAATGGGGTCGGGAGTCGACTCCTCGCCCTTCAACCGGGTGTTCGCGCCGGTGACGCAAAGCGCCAAGTTCGATGCCGCGGCCTATATCCGCCACTGGGTGCCCGAGCTGTCGAGCCTGCGCGATGCCGACATCCATGCGCCCTTCGATGCCGAACCGATGATGCTGCGCGCCGCCGGGGTGGTGCTGAGCCGCACCTATCCGCAGCCGGTCATCGGCCATGCCGAAGGGCGGGCGCGGGCGCTGGTGGCCTATGCTGAGGCCAAGGCGTTTTGATGGAATGGCCCTGTGTTCATCACCAGAGCGGACGATATTTGCGAATGTAATGTGGAAGCGGCTCGGCGCAGGCTGGTGTCGACGTCAGGCAAGCATATCAACGCCCAATCGCCGCGGGTGGCCGGCGCCAGCGATAGACAAGGCTGGCGATAAGGGTGAACACGGCGA
>CAJAHV010000235.1 GCA_903939555.1 uncultured Alphaproteobacteria bacterium
CAGGTCGACCCTGCGCAGCATCACCGATACTGCGCCGGTGATCAAATGGTCATTCTGGATTTTTTGGATCAGTTCCACTGTCACTATCGCTTTTTCTCAGGCGCAAAGCGAGACGTTGACCAAATATTTCAATAATCAGATCTATTGGACCATAATGTTTCTGGTTGCGGCGTTGATTGGTTTTGATAAAAAAAGTATAAATAAAATAAATAACATCATTAAAATAATGGTGTTTGGAGCAATTATATCATCAATATTATCGATTTTAGAATTTCGCGTGGAACGCGTTATATGGCTGGATCACTTGCCGGGTTTTCTTAAGCCTAATTCGGACATTTTCGGCAAGTTGGACGTATCTAACGCCCGCGCCGGAACTGATGCTTACCGCGTTACCGGTCATCTCGGGAATGCGCTTTATTTTGCAGAGTTTTTGGCGATCCTGCTGCCATTCAATATTGACGAATTGGTGCGTGGGCGCGGTTTCCTGCGCAAGTCGGCATTGTTTTTGGGACTGGTGGCAGTGGTCGTGGCGATCTACCTGACCGGATCGCGGGCAGGGATGGTCGGACTGTTGCTGTCGCCGGCGCTTTACACGTTGCTTGCGACGTTGCGCTGGCGACGGCGGCAACCTTCATCGCTTGCCGCCGCGGCGATTCTTTTTGCCTATCCAATGATGATCGGACTGGTCGCGGCGCTGGTCGTGTTCTGGCGGCGTCTGCACGTGTTGGTGATCGGTGGCGGCCAGCACCAGGCGAGCAATGAAGCGCGAAATCTCCAGTGGGCCAAGGGTGACGCCATCCTCGCTGCACAACCGTTCGGCCATGGTGCCGGCCAGTCAGGCATTGTGCTCGGTTTTTATAATCCGGGGCATGACAATTATACCGTCGACTCCTATTATCTGTCGGTGCTCATCGATTACGGGGCGATCGGTTTTCTGGCGTTCATGACGTTCTTTGCGACCAGCGCCGCCCATGCCGGCCGTTTCTATTTTCGTGCCGATGACGATAAAAAACTGATACTGTTGCCGATCGCTGTGACGATCGTGAATTTTCTGGTCATCAAAGCGGTCGCCAGCACCGAATCGAGCATGCCGATCGTCATCATGATGGCGGGATTTTCTCTCGGCTTGGCGGCCCAGATCATGAAATCGCAGCCCGAACGCAGCCAAACCTGATTGAAACGCACCATGCCCGATCCCACGATTGAAACCGGTCCTGACAAACGCCGGGATTTTGCCGTCTTTCGCCAGATTCCGACGCGATGGATGGATAATGACGCCTATGGCCATGTCAACAATGTCATTTATTACAGTTGGTTCGATACCGCAGTGAATGCGTTGCTGGTCGACATGGGGTTGCTCGACATCCGGCACGGTCGCACGATCGGGCTCGTCGTTGAAACCGGCTGTCGTTATCACCGGTCGGTCGCTTTTCCCGAAATCGTCGAAGCCGGGGTGCGTATCGCCCGCCTCGGCACGTCGAGTGTGCGCTGGGAAGTTGGCATCTTCACGGCGGGCGATGATCGGGTCGCGGCGCAGGGTTTTTTCGTCCACGTCTATGTCGATCGCGATTCGCGGCGGCCGGCACCGTTGCCGGATGAATGGCGGCAGCAGCTGGCGCCGCTGGTGCTGCCGGCGATTTAACAGGCCCTGACTTCAGGTGATGACCGCCAGGCTGCGGCGGAGAAAACGGCTTTCCGATCGATTTTACGCCGGCCCGGGATGCCGGTCTTTCCCTTTCGGCCACACCCGCGCTTCGCGTATTTTCGGCCTGCCCAAATCGATGGTCGCCGAGCGCCGTAGCGCCTGAGGCTCGTGGTGCTGGACAGGCGGGCGAGGCCAGATTATCCGCCTGCGATGATCAAGCCCGCCGATACCGTCCTGATTCTCGATTTCGGGAGCCAGGTGACCCAACTCATCGCCCGCCGGGTGCGCGAAGTTGGGGTCTATTGCGAGATCGTGCCCTTCGCCAAAGGCGGCGAGGCCTATGACCGGCTGCACCCCCGTGCCGTCATCCTGTCGGGCAGCCCGGCCTCGGTCGCCGACGCCGGCAGCCCGCGCATCCCCGACCAGGTGCTCGCCGCCAGCGTGCCGATCCTTGCCATCTGTTATGGCGAACAGGTGCTGTGCGAACAAACGGGCGGCAAGGTCGGCGCCTCGGGGCACCGTGAATTCGGGCGTGCCGATATAGACATCGTCGATGATTGCGCGCTGTTCGAGGGCGTTTGGGCCAAGGGTGATCGACCGCATGTCTGGATGAGCCATGGTGACCGTATCGAAGCGATTCCGGCTGGTTTCCGTCCCGTTGCGGTGACGGCCGGGGCGCCCTTTGCGGCCATCGCCGATGATGAGCGCCGCCGCTATGGCGTGCAGTTCCACCCCGAAGTCCATCACACGCCCGATGGCGGGCGGCTGCTCGCCAATTTTGTCACCAAGGTTGCCGGCATCGTGCCGCAGTGGACGATGGCGGGCTTTCGTGACGCCAAGATCGCGGAAATCCGCCAACAGGTCGGCACTGAAAAAGTGCTTTGCGGCCTGTCGGGCGGGGTCGATTCGTCGGTCGCGGCGCTGCTCATCCATGAAGCCATCGGCGACCAACTGACCTGCGTGTTCGTCGATCACGGCCTGTTGCGCGAGGGCGAGGCCGAACAGGTCGTCAGCCTGTTCCGCGAACATTACCACATCCCGCTTGTGCATGTGGACGCGTCGGACACCTTCCTGGCCGGACTGGCCGGCGTCACCGACCCCGAAAAGAAGCGCAAGTTCATCGGCGGCGCCTTCATCGACGTGTTCGAGGCCGAAGCGAAAAAGATCGGCGGTGCGCGTTTCCTGGCACAGGGCACGCTTTATCCCGATGTCATCGAAAGCGTCTCCTTCACCGGCGGCCCGAGCGTGACGATCAAGAGCCACCACAATGTCGGCGGCCTGCCAGCGCGGATGAACATGGCGCTGGTCGAACCCTTGCGCGAACTGTTCAAGGACGAAGTGCGCCGGCTTGGTGTCGAGCTTGGCCTGCCGCCGGCCTTTGTCGGTCGCCACCCGTTTCCGGGGCCGGGGCTGGCCATCCGCATTCCCGGCGAAGTGACCAAAGAAGCCTGTGACACGCTGCGCAAGGCGGACGCCATCTATCTCGAGGAAATCCGCAACGCCGGGCTTTATGATGAAATCTGGCAGGCGTTTGCGGTGCTGCTGCCGGTGCGTACCGTCGGCGTGATGGGTGATGGCCGGACCTATGACAAGGTCTGCGGCCTGCGCGCCGTGACCAGCGTCGATGGCATGACCGCCGATGTCTACCCCTTCGAAAGTGCGTTCCTGTCACGCGTCGCCACCCGCATCGTCAACGAAGTGCCGGGCATCAACCGCGTCGTCTATGACTACACGTCAAAGCCGCCAGGCACGATCGAGTGGGAGTAGCGCCGCGTCATATCGGCCTTGTCGGCGGGATCGGCCCCGCTGCGACGGATTATTACTACCGTCGGCTGATCGCCGGTTTTGCCGCTGCCGGCGTGCCGCTGACGTTGACGATTGCCCATGCCGATGCGCCAACGCTGCTGGCCAATCTGGCGGCGGGGGCAGTTTTCGAACAGGCCGGGATTTACCAGCGGCTGGCCGACCGTCTGGCGGCGGCGGGCGCCGAGTGCATCGCCATCACCTCGATCGCCGGGCATTTCTGTATCGACCGTTTCGCGCCCCTGTCGCCGCTGCCGGTGGTCGACATGATTTCGACGATCACCGCTGCGGTGCGCGCGCAGCGTTTCGGCCGGATCGGCATATTGGGAACCCGTACCGTGATGGCCAGCCGCCTGTATGGCGTCGATACCGGCGCCGTTATTGTGCCCCCGGCCGGCGCGGCATTCGACGCGGTGCATGATGCCTATGCCGCGATGGCGGCGGCGGGCACGGTAACGGACGCGCAGCGCCAAGTGTTCGATGCGGCGTCGGCTGAACTGCTGGCAACCGGCTGTGAAGCGATCCTGCTCGGCGGCACGGATCTGGCGCTGGTCTATCAACCCGGGAGCAGCCGCTTTCCGATCATCGATTGCGCCGGCATCCATGCCGATGCGATCATGCGCCACGCGCTGGGCCACCGGGAGATCGACGGATGACGCTGACCATGTACGGCATCAAGAATTGCGACACGATCAAGAAGGCGCGGGACTGGCTGGCCGCGCATGGCGTCGTGTTCGATTTTCACGATTACAAGGCCAAGGGGGCCGATGCGGCGCTGTTGGCCGACTGGGTCGCGGCGCGCGGCTGGGAAACGCTGCTCAATCGCGCCGGCACGACCTTTCGCGGGCTGCCCGATGCCGACAAGCAGGGCATCGATGCCGACAAGGCGATCGCGTTGATGCTGGCGCAACCCTCGCTGATCAAGCGGCCGGTGCTCGCCGGCGATGGCCTGCTGCTTATCGGCTTCAAGCCCGATGTCTACACGCAGGCCTTTGGCTGATCCCGACGGCGCGCCGCCCTGTGCTGATCAGGGCCTGTCATCGAACAACCAGCGCCCGCAGGCGGCCGCGAGCAAGGCGCCGCCGATCTGTGCGGCAATGAAACCCGGTGCGTCAACCGGGCGGATGCCCGAAAAACTGTCGGTCAGCGAGCGGGCCAGGGTAATCGCCGGGTTGGCGAAACTTGTCGATGATGTGAACCAGTAACCGGCGGTGATAACCCCGGCGACGCTCAGCGGTACCCAGTGCGGGCGGTGGCGCAGGGTGCCAAGGATGGTCAGCACCAGCGCAAAGGTTGCCACTGCCTCACCCAGCCACTGGCCGGGGCCGGTGCGCACCTTGCTGCCGATCTCGAACACCGGCAGGTCGAACATGGCATGGGCGATGATCGCGCCGCCCAGCCCGCCGAGCAACTGCACCAGCATGTAGAGCGCGGCATCCCGCCAGGTGAGCGCGCGCCGCAGCGCAAATACCAGCGTGACGGCGGGATTGAACTGCGCCCCCGAAACCGGCCCCAGCATGGTGATCAGCACCAGCAGCATCGCCGCCGTCGCCAGCGTGTTGCCGAGCAACGCCAGCGCGACATTGCCGCCGGCCAGCTGTTCGGCCATGATTCCCGAACCGATGACGGTGGCGAACAGCATCGCCGAGCCAAGGCCTTCGGCAAACAGGCGCCGCCCAAGGTTCATCACAAGCTGCGTTGCATGTAGATGATATCGAGCCGGCGGCCGAATTTCTGCCCGACGTTGGTCAGGTGCCCGGCCTGCACAAAGCCACAGCTGCCATGCAGCCCGACCGAGGCATGGTTGCCGCCACCATCGCCGATCACGGCGATCATCTCGCGAAAGCCGGCGGCGCGGGCGGCATCAAAAAGGGCCGTCAACAGCGCCCGGCCGATCCCCTGCCGCGCGGCAGGGGCGGCGACATAGATCGAATTTTCGCAGGTGGCGCGATAGGCGGCGCGGTCGCGGAATTGGGCAGCATAGGCATAGCCGAGCAGGATGTCGCCCGCATCCCAGACCAGCCACGGCCAGCCCTTGCCCTGCACCCGCGCCAGCCGCGCCGCCATTTCGGCGGTATCGGGGGCCTCGGTTTCAAAGCTGGCGGTGCCGGTAAGCACGTGCGGCGCGTAAAGGTCGGATATCGCCGCAGCGTCGGCCGGCAGGGCGAAGCGGATCATGCGCGGTGCACAACCTCGCCATCTTCCTTGGTGAAATCGGCGGGCAGGGCGGCATCGAGTATCGCGAATACCTTTTCCGATGGCCGTGCCAGCACGGTGCCCTTTGGCGTGATCACTACCGGGCGGTTGATGAGGATCGGGTGGACCGCCATCGCGGCGAGGATCGTCGCGTCATCGGCGCCGGCCAGCCCCAGTTCCTCTGCCGGTGTGCCTTTGGTGCGCAGCAGTGCGGCGGCACCGCCGACGACCGCCGCGACCCGTGACAGCGTCGCAGCATCGGGCGGGGTTTGCAGATACTCGACAATCACCGGTTCGACCCCGGTTGCGCGGATCATTGCCAGCGTATTGCGCGAGGTGCCGCATTTCGGATTGTGCCAGATGATGACCGACATCAGCAGCAACCGGTCTTGGCGGGCGCCAGCGCCGGCGCGCAGCAGGTGCCCTCCGCCGCGCTTTCGCCGGCGAGCCGCGACAGGGCGGGCGAGCTGCCATAATCTGCTGCACTTCCAGTCGTCAGGAAGGTTTCCCACACAACGCCTTGCGGATCGGCAATCCAGGCCTTGCTCGAGGTGGCATAGCAGCAGGTGGTGGCAGCTTCTGCCAGTACCGGCCCATGGGCACGGGCCAGCCGCGCACCGACTTCGGCAAGTTCGGTTTCGCTTTCGACCTGGATGCCGAGATGTTCGATGCCGCGCGTCGCATGGCCGGCCGAAATAGCGAAATTCAGCCGCGGATCGTCGAGCATCCATTTGGCATAATCTGCCTCGATCACGCTCGGTTCGGCGCCGAACAGCGTGGTATAAAAACGCAGAGACTGCGCGAGGTTGTCGACTCCGACGTGAACATGCATCCGTTTCATGCGACATTCCTTTCAGCAAGCGCGCACAGCGCGTCGCCCGGATTTGCCATCAGCGGCCCTGGTCCCATCGCGGCCCCGGCACAGCAATTTTCGGTGAGGAAATCGACCAAGCCCCGCATAGCCGCGAAATCGGTGGCATAATGCAGCGAGCGCCCCGCCCGCAGCGCCGTGACCAGCCCGGCGCGCTTGAGATGCGCGAGATGAAAGGACAGTGTCGACGCCGGCAGGCCGACCGCCTCGGCAATGTCGCCCGCCGCGCGCCCGTCCGGCCCGGCCACGACGAGCAGCCGGAATACCGCCAGCCGATGCGGCTGCGCCAGCGCGGCAAGGCGATCAACGATTGTCGTCAGGTTCGGCTGGAAATCCATGTTTCCAGAATTATGGAAATCACAGAAAAGAGTCAAGTGTCATGTTTCGATGATTGTGGAACCGACGTGGGCGGGCCAAGTCCGTTAGCTTGCAGGGCGGGCGCAGCCGGCGCCGGCTTTGGTGGCGTGGCTGGTTCTTGCAGGCGCGCCTGACGGGTCGTTTTTTCAGCCCCCGCCGTTTCGGGACACGGGCAAGCGCGCAGGTAAAGGCGCTGGCTATCGTCGCCGCCAGCAAGCAAGGGCTTGACCCGTGCTGCCAGCGTGGCACGGAGCAGCGACAGATTTCTGGAGACACGACATGGCCGGACCACTCAGCGGACTTCGCATCATCGAACTGGCCGGCATCGGCCCGGGGCCGTTTGCCGCGATGATGCTCGCCGATCATGGCGCCGAGGTGATCCGTATCGACCGGCCGGGCGCCCGTATCGACGCGCGCGACCCGTTGTTGCGCTCGCGCCGGCTGATCGGCGTCGATCTGAAATCGCCCGAGGGCAAGGCCAAGGTGCGCGAGCTGGTCAAGTCCGCCGATGGCCTGATCGAAGGCTTTCGCCCCGGGGTGACCGAACGGCTCGGGCTGGGGCCGGAGGTGCTCCTCGCTGACAATCCGCGGCTGGTCTATGGCCGCATGACCGGCTGGGGCCAGACCGGGCCATACGCGCAGGCGGCGGGGCATGACATCAACTATATCGCGCTGGCCGGCGCGCTGCATACCTATGGCCGGGCGGGTGAAAAACCGACCCCGCCGATCAACATGGTTGGGGATTTCGGTGGCGGCGGCATGATGCTGGCCTTCGGCATGGTGTCGGCGCTGCTGCATGCGCAGAAAACCGGGCAGGGTCAGGTCATCGATACCGCCATGACCGATGGTGCTGCGGTGCTGATGAGCATGATCTGGGGCTTTCGCGCCAATGGCATCTGGTCCGACGATCGCGGTACCAATATGCTCGATACCGGGGCGCATTTCTACGACACCTATGAAACGTCGGACGGCAAATGGATTTCCATCGGCAGTATCGAGCCGCAATTCTATGCCGAACTGCGCCGGCTGGCAGGGCTTGCCGGTGATCCGGATTTCGACGCCCAGATGGACCGCAGCGCCTGGGGGCCATTGAAGGCCAAGCTGACCGCGCTGTTTTTGACGCAGACGAGTGCGCAATGGTGCGCGCTGATGGAAATGACCGATGTCTGCTTTGCTCCGGTGCTCAGCATGGCCGAGGCGCCGGCGCACCCGCACAATGCGGCGCGCAGCACCTTCATCGATGTCGATGGCGTGACGCAGCCGGCACCGGCGCCGCGCTATTCGGTGACGGTGACCGACACGCCGCGGATGACGACGGCGTTCGATGCGGAACTGTCGTGACCACTACCCTCCCCCCGGCGGGGGAGGGTAGGTGATCTACGCGACAAACCCCGCGCAATCACGTGGCCGCCGCCACCCCGAGCCGGCGTCCGCCACCCGCACGCCCTTCCAGCGTGATCGCGACCGCATCGTCCATTCGAGCGCCTTTCGCCGTCTGCGCTACAAGACCCAGGTGTTCGTGGCTCCAGATGGCGACCATTTCCGGGTCCGGCTGACCCACAGCCTCGAAGTCGCCCAGATCGCCCGCACGCTGGCGCGGGCATTGGGGCTCGATGAGGACCTGACCGAGGCGCTGGCGCTGGCGCATGATCTCGGCCACCCACCAGTCGGCCATTCGGGTGAGGATGCACTTGAAGCGGCGCTGGTTCCCTATGGCGGCTTCGATCACAACGCCCAGACGCTGCGCATCGTTACCCGGTTGGAAAGCCGCTACCCTGGCTGGGATGGCCTCAACCTGAGCTGGGAGACGCTGGAAGGCCTTGCCAAGCATAATGGCCCCGTCTTCCTGCCGACCTGGGCGCTGGCCGAAACCGATGCTGCCTGGCCGCTCGATCTGGCCAGCCATGCCGGGCTGGAGGCGCAGGTGGCGGCGCTCGCCGATGATATTGCCTATGACAATCACGATCTGGATGATGGCATCCGCGCCGGGCTGTTCAGTGTCGAGGCAGTGGCCGCCGCTGTGCCGTTCACAGCGGCAAGCTGGGCAGCGGTGACGGCGCGCTGGCCGGGGGTGACGACGCGCCCCAAAGATCGGTTGCGGCGGCTGGTGCCCGAACTGGTGCGCGAGCAAATCGGGCGGATGACCGACGATCTGCTCGGCGAAACGCGCCGCCGGATCGCCGAAACCGCGCCGCGCAGCGTTGCCGATGTGCGCGCCGCCGGGCGCAGCCTTGTCGCGCTTTCGGCCCCGATGCGCGCCGAAACCGCGCTTTTGAAGGCATTCCTGCGCGAGCATATGTACCGCCACCCGCATGTTGCGGCGCTGCGCGACCCGTCGAAGCTGGTTGTCGCTGGGCTTTTCGGGGCTTTTGATGCCGATCCGGGCGCGATGCCGGCTGATTGGGCCGCCGCGACCCCGGCCACCGAGCCGGATCGGGCCCGCCATGTTGCCGATTTCATCGCCGGCATGACCGATCGCTACGCGCTGAAACAATATCAACGGCTGGTCGGGCCGTCGCCATTGCCCGCCGACATCATCATCTAGGAGCCTTTCATGACCGAGATCCATGGCCATGCCGACCCGCGCTTTGCCGGGGTGCGCGACGCCTTCGCCGCCAATTTCGCCCGTGGCGAGGATGTTGGCGCCAGTGTTGCGGTGACATTGGGCGGCGAACTGGTCGTCGATCTGTGGGGCGGCCATGCCGATGCGGCCAAGACCCGGTCGTGGCAGCGTGACACGATCGTCAACGTCTATTCGACGACCAAAACGATGACGGCGCTGTGCGCGCTGCTGCTGGCCGACCGCGACGAACTCGATCTGGCGCAAAAGGTGGCGCATTACTGGCCGGAATTCGCCGCCAACGGCAAGGCCGATATCACCGTCGCGCAGCTGCTGGCGCACAGTGCCGGGCTGTCGGGCTTTGCCGAGCCGGTGGCGGCCGCCGATCTGTATGACTGGGACAAGGCGACCGCGCTGCTGGCGGCGCAGGCGCCGTTCTGGGCGCCGGGCACCGCCATCGGCTATCATGCCATCACGCAGGGCTATCTTGTCGGCGAGGTGGTGCGCCGCATCACCGGCAAGAGCCTGGGGACGTTCTTCCGCGACGAGATCGCCGGGCCCTTGGGCGCCGATTTCCATATCGGGCTGGCGGCGAGCGAGGACGACCGCGTTGCCGAGTTGCTGCCACCGCCCCCCGGCGGCAGCATTGCCGATATCACCAGCCGGCCGTTGACCGTCAACATGGCGACCAACCCGCCGATCAACCCGCGCGA
>CAJAHV010000236.1 GCA_903939555.1 uncultured Alphaproteobacteria bacterium
GGCCTATTCGGTACTCGACAAGAGCAGCAGTTGGGCCGTCACTGGCCCGGCCGCACAGTGGCGAACCGAACTGCGCCACTGCTTCGCCGCGATCAAGGATAAGCAAGCATGAGCCATTTGCTCGTTACCGGCGGCGCTGGCTTCATCGGCGCCAATTTCGTGCATTACTGGGAGACACAGCATCCGGGCGACACGATCACCGTGCTCGACGTCCTGACTTATGCCGGCAACCGCGCCAATTTGGCTGGTGCCCGCGCTGCTTTCATCCAGGGTGACATCCGCGACACCGCGCTGGTCGAAGGGCTGCTTGGCGACCGCAATATCGACACGATCGTGCATTTCGCGGCCGAAAGCCATGTCGACCGCTCGATCCACGGCCCCGCCGCCTTTATCGACACCAATGTTCTGGGCACACTCAGCCTGCTCACCGCCGCCCGCAGCGTCTGGCTGTCGGGTGAAGCAAAGCCGCATCGCTTTCATCATGTCTCCACCGATGAAGTCTATGGTTCGCTCGGACCCGATGATCCGGCCTTCAGCGAAACCACAGCCTATGCCCCGAACAGCCCCTATTCGGCCTCGAAGGCAGCATCGGATCATCTCGTTCGCGCCTGGCATCACACCTATGGGCTTGCCGTCACCACGTCCAATTGCTCAAACAATTACGGGCCGTTTCAGTTTCCGGAAAAGCTGATCCCGCTGTTCCTCATCAACGCGCTGCATGGCCGGCCCTTGCCGATCTATGGGGATGGCATGCAGATCCGCGACTGGTTGCATGTCGAGGATCACTGCCGCGGCATCGAAGCGGTGCTGCACAAAGGCCGCGTTGGCGAAACCTATTGCATCGGTGGTGGCGCCGAACTGCCAAACATCACCGTTATCGATACGCTGTGTGCGGCGGTCGATGCGGCCTTTGCCGCCGACCGGACACTGGCGACCCGCTTTCCCGAAGCAGCAGCGGCGCAGGGGCGGCCAACCGCCAGCCTCAAGATCACCGTCACCGACAGACCCGGCCATGACCGGCGCTACGCCATCGATGAAACCCGGGCCCGCGACGAACTCGGCTATGCCCCGGCACGCGATTTCACCACCGGCTTTGCGGCTACGCTGGCCTGGTATCTCGGCAATGAAAGCTGGTGGCGCGGCGTGCTCGACGGCAGCTATCGTGACTGGGTGGCGACCAATTACAACGTTCGGTGATCGGGTTTTGAGTGACGCCGCGCGCCGGCACCGGTAGAGCATCTCCATGCTCAGGCGTCGCCCATTTTACACGGTACGGCAGCTGCTGAAGACCGAGGTCGCTGGCGGCTATATTCTGATGGCGGCGGCAGCGCTGGCGATGATGATCGCCAGTTCGCCGCTTTCCGAAGCCTATTTTCACGGGCTTCATCTCGATCTCGCCGGTTTGTCGCTACTGCACTGGATCAACGACGGCTTGATGACGCTGTTCTTCCTGCTCGTCGGGCTGGAGATCAAGCGCGAGCTTGTCGATGGCGAAATGTCGAGCTGGTCACGGCGGCTGCTGCCCGGCGCCGCCGCATTCGGCGGCATGGTGATGCCGGCTCTTGTCTATCTTGCCATCAACCGCAACCAGCCGGCCCATCTCGCCGGCTGGGCCATTCCGGCGGCGACCGATATCGCCTTTGCCCTTGGCGTGCTCGCCCTGCTCGGCAACCGGGTGCCGGCTTCGCTCAAATTGCTGCTCACCGCGATTGCCATCATTGATGATCTGGGCGCCATCCTGATCATCGCCGTCGCCTATACCGACAGCCTGAACCTGATCGCGCTGGCCACTGCCGCTGCCGGGCTGGCAACGCTGGTCGCGATCAATCGCTGCGGCGTGCGGTCACTGCTTCCCTATCTTGTCATCGGCACAGGCGTCTGGTTTGCGGTGCTGCAATCGGGCATCCACGCCACGCTGGCCGGTGTGGCGGTTGCCTTCACCATTCCGCTCAAGTCCAGTGGCAGCGCCCCTGACGACAAAGCCTCGCCGCTGCTGCGCCTCGAACATGCGCTGGCACCGATGACCGCCTTCATCATCGTCCC
>CAJAHV010000237.1 GCA_903939555.1 uncultured Alphaproteobacteria bacterium
GGCAGCCGATCGAGGATTATGCCGATGTGCTGGTGCAACTTTTCCCGGGCCGGCTTTATATCGAGATTGCCCGCGCCAATGACCCCGTCGAGCAGCGCAGCGAGGCCGGGCTGCTTCGGCTGGCGCAGGCGCGCGACCTGCCAATCGTGGCGACCAACCCGGTCAAGTTCCTCGATGAACGCGTGCATCTCGCCCATGATGCGCTGCTGTGCATCGCCGACTCGGCCTATGTCGAGGCCGAGGATCGCCGCAAATCGAACCGGGAGCACCGGCTGAAATCTGCTGAGGAGATGAAAAAGGCATTTGCCGATCTGCCCGAGGCAATCGCCAACACGCTGGTCATCGCCCGACGCTGCGCCATCGCAGCGCCGTCGCGCAAGCCAATCCTGCCGCGCATGGCGACCGATGGCCAAAGCGAGGACCCGGCGCTGGTCGCCGCCGCCGAAGCCGGCCTGGCGAAGCGGCTGGCGGTGCTGGGGATCAGCGGCGAAACGGCGAAACCCTATCATGACCGGCTGGCGTTCGAATTGAACGTCATCAACGAAATGGGCTTTCCGGGCTATTTCCTGATCGTCGCGGACTTCATCGGCTGGGCCAAGGCGCAGGGCATCCCGGTGGGCCCGGGGCGCGGCTCGGGCGCTGGCTCGGTGGTGGCGTGGAGCCTGACGATCACCGATCTCGATCCGCTCGAACATGGCCTGCTGTTCGAACGCTTCCTCAACCCCGACCGCGTGTCGATGCCCGATTTCGATATCGATTTTTGCGAAACCCGCCGCGGCGAAGTCATCCGCTATGTCCAGCAACGCTATGGCGCCGACCAGGTGGCGCAGATCATCACGTTCGGGAAGATGAAGGCGCGCGCGGTGCTCAAGGATGTCGGGCGCGTGCTGCAAATGCCCTATGGCCAGACCGACCGGCTGAGCAAGCTGGTGCCGAGCCACCCGACCGATCCCTGGACGCTGGCGCGCACGCTTGGGCTGGGCAAGGACAAGGATGGCAAACGCTATCCCGGCGTTCCCGAATTCATCGCTGAGCGTGACCGGGACCCCAAGGTCAAGCGGCTGATCGAAATTGCGCTGCAACTGGAAGGTCTGCCGCGCCATTCGTCGACGCACGCCGCGGGGGTGGTCATCGGTGACCGGCCGCTGTCGCAACTGGTGCCGCTCTACCGCGATCCGCGCTCCGACATGGCGGTGACCCAGTTCGAAATGAAGGCGGTCGAAAAGGCCGGCCTCGTCAAGTTCGACTTTCTCGGCCTCAAGACGCTGTCGGTGCTCGATCGCGCGGCCAAGTTGCTCGCCGATCGCGGGGTGAGCGTCGACTGGCTGGCGCTGCCGCTCGATGACCCGGAGGTCTACAAGCTGCTGGCGCGCGGCGACACGGTCGGCGTCTTCCAGTTCGAATCGGAAGGCATGCGCCGCGCGCTCGGCCAGGCGCGACCCGATTGCTTTGGCGATATCATCGCACTGGGTGCGCTCTATCGGCCGGGGCCGATGGACAACATCCCCAGCTTTGCCAACCGCAAGCACCGGCGCGAGGCGGTCGAACTGCTTCATCCGCTGATGGAACCGATCCTGCGTGAGACCTATGGTATCATTGTTTATCAGGAACAGGTGATGCAGATCGCCCGGACGCTAGCCGGTTACAGCTTGGGCGAAGCCGATCTGTTGCGCCGCGCCATGGGCAAGAAAATCCATGCCGAAATGGTGGCGCAAAAGGAACGCTTTGCCGAAGGTGCCGACAAGAATGGCATCGACAAGGCAACGGCGAGCGCGATCTTTGACCTGGTGCTCAAATTCGCTAATTACGGCTTCAACAAGTCGCACGCCGCAGCCTATGCGCTGGTCAGCTTCCAGACGGCGTGGCTGAAGGCGCATCACCCGGTTGAATTCTTCGTTGCTTCGATGGCCTATGACATCACCAACACCGACCGGCTGGCAGCCTTTACCGAAGACGCGCGGCGCTCGGGGGTGGCAGTGCTGCCGCCGTGCATCAACCGGTCACAGGCTGATTTTTCGGTCGAGCGTGCCGGCGAAAAGCTGACAGTGCGTTATGCGCTGGCAGCGCTCAAGAATGTCGGCGAAAAGGCCATGGAAGATGTCGTCACCGGCCGCGGCGACGCCTATGCGGCGCTGCCTGATTTTTCGAAGCGGGTCGATCCGAAGCTGCTCAACAAGCGCCAGCTCGAAAGCCTGATCGCGGCGGGGTGTTTCGATGCCATCGATGCCAATCGTGCCGGGGTGTATCTGCTTGCCGAATCGATCCTTGGTACGGCGCAGGCGGCGGCCGATGCGCGGGTCTCGGCACAGGCGGCGCTGTTCGGCGAAAGCACCGACCGCGGGCTGGCGATGCTGGTGCCCAATGTCAGCTGGACGCTGGCCGAGACGATGGCGCACGAAAAGGACGCTTTCGGCTTTTATTTCTCGGGCCATCCCGTCGAGGCATGGCGGCCGGTGCTCGATGCGCAGGGTGCGTTGAGCTTTGCCGATGTCGCGGCGCTGCCGGCGCCGAGTGGCGGCGGCAAGAAGGGCGTCGTCATGGCGGGGCTGATCGAGGAGGTGCGCTGGCGCACGCCGCAGACTGGGAAAGGAAACCGCTACCTGCTCATCACTTTTTCCGATCGCAGCGGCCAGTTCGTCGGCAGTTGCTTCGACGAGGATGCCCAGGTGCGGATCGAAGCGATCGCCAGCGATGCGCCATCGGTGCTGATCCAGGCCGAATTGATGTGGCGCGAGGGCGAGGACGTGCCGCGCGTTACCGTGCGCGGCGTCACCTCGCTCACCGAAATGGCGAAGCGCGCGCGCGGCCGGGTCGTGCTGGCCGCCGATGCCGCCGGCGATGCCGAACGGCTCGCCGTTCTGGTCGCCGAGGCGCGCGGCAAGGGACGCGGCGAGCTGGTTGCTGAAGTCGCGACCATGGCCGGCGTGGCGCGGCTGTGCCTCGGGCGCGACTATCTGTTCGACGCCGAGTTGCTGGCGCGGCTGGGGCGGCAGTTCGGCCCGGAGCGCATCAGCAGCGAAGCGATAGATCCGCCGCGGCTGGCGCTGGTCGGGTAACCGGTCGCAAGCCGTTTCCTGTCGCCGAAACCTGCGGAC
>CAJAHV010000238.1 GCA_903939555.1 uncultured Alphaproteobacteria bacterium
CGGCTGGGCGTGGAAGATGTTGGGCACGAAGCGCTGCGGATTGCGGTCATAAAGCGGGCACAGGCTCGATTGCACCTGCACCATGAGGCGGTGGCCGGGGGCAAAGACATGGTTCACATGCGGCAGGCCGAACTTATAGTTCAGCGTCTTGCCGGGCGTCAGCGCCGCCGGGGTGTCGAAGCCGTGCACATAGCGGCCCCGGTAAATCTCGATGCCGACCGGCAATTGCATCCCCGCCGTCTTGGGCCGTGCCGTGCTTTCATCGGGATAAACGTCGATCAGCTTGACCACCCAGTCGCTGTCGGTGCCGCTGGTGGCGGCAAACAGGTCGACCAGCGGTTGCCCGGCGATATGGGTGGCCTTGGCGAGCGGTTCGGTAACGAAGCTGACGACATCGGGTCGGTCAGCGACGAAGCGCTGGTCGCTGACCAGCCAGGTCGTCCACACCTGCCGGTCGCGCATGTGCACCGGGCGCGGCACGAAGGGCACGGGGTGCGCCGGATCGGAGACATAGCGCGTGGTGCCGGGCTTGGCGGGGGCTGCTGTGCCGAGCTTGCCGCCGGGTTGCAGGTACATCGGCGTCAGCGTGCCGGCGGGCCATTTGGCCGATGCCTGCCATTCGTTGCGCCCGGTCGCATAGGTGACGGCGGCGGGGGTTTCGACTGCGGCGGCGCCGTCCTTGAGATAGCGATCGAGAAAGGGCTTCATCGTGCGGGTGCGGAACTGCAGCCCGGTATCACCTTCGAAGTCGAGCGGGCCAAGGCTGGTGCCGTCATAATTGACACCGCTGTGCCGCCACGGGCCGATGACGAGGTGCAGCGTGCCGGGGTTCTTGTCGGCGAGTGCCTTGTATACTGCCGGTGCGCCATAGCTGTCTTCCTGGTCCCATTGCCCGACGACAAGCATGGTCGGCACGCTCAGCGGGCGTTTGGCGAGCAATTTGTCGAGCGCCTGTTCCTGCCAGTAACTGTCATAGGCGGGGTGCTCCATCATCTTGCGCGCCGCCGGGAACTGTTCGAGGCCGAACAGCGTCGCGAAATTACCGGCCGACCCGGCGCCGAGGAAGATGTCATACTCGTCGCCGCTGCCATAGGGCACCGGGCCGGTGCCGGCCTTGGCCGTTTGGCCGCCGAAATAATCGAAGCTGTTCTGGCGGAAGGCGCCATTATGAAACCAGTCATCGCCCATCCAGCCATCGACCATCGGGCTTTGCGGCACCGCCGCCTTCAGGGCGGGGTGCGGATCGATCAACGCCATCAGCGCGGTGAAGCCCGGGTAGGACGAGCCGGTGATGCCGACCTTGCCGTTCGATTCGGGGACGTTCTTCACCAGCCAGTCGATGCTGTCGTACGCATCGGTGGCATTGTCGACGGCGGTGGCGTTGAGCGGGCCGCGGAGTGGCCGGTTCATCACATAATCGCCTTCGGATTTGTGGATGCCGCGCACGTCCTGATAGACGCGGATATAGCCATCGTTGACAAACTCGGCGTCCATGACCGGGAGGATCTCCTCGATCTTCTGGCTGCGGTTGCGAAAGCTTGTCTTGCCGGCGTCATAGGGGGTGCGGGTCAGCAGCATCGGGCCGCCGGTGGTGCCCTTGCGCATAACGATGACGGTGAACAGCTTCACGCCATCGCGCATCGGAATCATCACTTCGCGGCGGATATAATCGGCCTGGGGTCGCACCGCATCGTAGCGGGCGATCATGTCGGGTTCCATTGGGGCGGTCTGGGCGAAGCCAGCGCCGGCAAGCAGGACGGCAACAAGCGCGAGCGATGGTCGGATCATAAGCTATTCCCCCGGGGTGACAGTGCCTTTGGACCATCGCCGGGGCGCGGCGGCAAGCGCTTTGTGGCGGCTTGCTGGCCAGCGTGCCCCGTCATACCGGGCCATGCTGGGCGCCTCAGAGCCGGCTGCTCAGCGCCTTGGCCAGGCTCGTCGTGCCGCTGCCCGGCGCCAGCGGCACCGGCTGGCCCGGCGCCGGCGCCCAACCGGCGAGATGGATGATCTCCACCGTCACACCGGTCTTGCCATCCGGCCCGGCGCGCGCCGCAAAACGCGCTGCGGCATCCGCCAGCGCGGCACGGCCGAGCGGCGAGCGGGAGGCCAGCGGCGAGCGCGCGCCCATCGCGGTCAGATCATCGAACAACGCGAACAAGGAACGATAGCGCACCGTCAAGCGCTCGACATCGGCAACCGGCATGGCAAAGCCGGCGCGTTGCAGCAACCCCGCCGCCGCCTGCGCCTCGACCATCGGCGCGGTGCGCGCCGCCGCGCCGCCGCGCGCCGCGATATCGGCGTCGATCAGGTCGGCGCGCACCTCCATCAGCGTCATGCCGCCAACGAACGCCGCAGCGAACAGGCCATCGGGGCGCAGCACCCGGCGGACCTGCACCAGTGCGCCGGGCAGATCCGATACGCTCGCCAGCCCGGCAGCGGAGACAACCAGATCGAAGCTGGCATCGGCAAAGGGCAAGCGGTCTTCATCGGCCACCACATCTGCATCCCCCGGGGCCAGCGCCACGCGCACCGCTCCCGGCCAGGCGCGGCGCGGCCCGCCCAGATCAAGCACATCGGCAAAGTCCCGCGCCACCCCGGCGACCCGGCCGGCGATTTCATCGACCATCACGGCGTGGAGGAAATCCGCCGCAACAAAACCGGCCGCCGCCCGGGCATGGCGGCGGCGACGCAAGACGCGATCAAAGGGTTCGGCACTGACCATGGCGGGCCGATTAGAGCCTATGGGTCGCTGCGGCAATCCGGGGTACAGTGTTAGCCATGTTCAACCCGCTGCAGGCGCTTGTCGATCTGGTGCTGCCACCGCGCTGCCCGGCGTGCCGGATCATCGTCGATGGCGATGGCCGCTTCTGCCCGACATGCTGGCCGCAATTGCAGTTCATCACGGCGCCATGCTGCGCACGCTGCGGGCTGCCGTTCGCGCATGATTACGGGCCGGGTGCCGAATGCGGCACCTGCATCGCCGAACCGCCGCGCTTTGCCGCCGCCCGCGCCGCCCTCGTCTATGGCGGGCCGGCACGCGCTGCCGTGCTGGCGCTCAAACATGGTGACAAGCCGTGGCTGGCCGGCATCATGGCCGGCCATATGGCGCGCGCCGGAGCCGGGCTGATCGCGCCGGAAACGCTGCTGGTGCCGGTGCCGCTGCACCGCTGGCGGCTGTGGCGGCGCGGCTACAACCAGGCCGGACTGCTGGCGCAGGCACTGGCGGCACGCACCGGTGCCGAGCTGGCCATCGATGCGATCGACCGGGTCAAGGCCACGCCGGCCAGCGTCGGCATGGGCCGCGCCGCCCGCGCCAAAAACGTGCGCGGCGTCTTCAAGGTGCGCGATCGACGTCGCATCAAGGGGCGTGCCGTGGTACTTGTCGACGATGTGCTGACCACCGGTGCCACCGCCGATGCCTGTGCGCGGGTGCTGCGCCGGGCGGGCGCGGCGAGCGTGGGAGTCTTGACCTTTGCCCGAGTCGTGCGAGACGCTGGCCGTGACATCGCGCAGTCGGGTACGGGCGCCGGCGATTCGAACGTTCCCCGATCAGCCATTGGAGATGAAGATGCCCAAGATTGAAATCTACACCAAATTCCTCTGCCCTTATTGTACTCGCGCCAAGACGCTGCTTGCCGGCAAGGGCGTCAGCTTCGACGAGCATGACATCTCCACCGGCGGGCCGCGGCGCGCCGAAATGCTGGAACGCTCGGGCGGCAAGCAGACGGTGCCGCAGATCTTCATCAACGGGCGCCATATCGGCGGCAGCGACGATCTCGCCGCGCTCGACCGGGCCGGGCAGTTGGACCCGTTGCTGGCATGAAGCTGCGGCTCGGCATCTTGCAGACGACGACGGGAATCGACCCCGCCGCCGAAGCACAGGCGCTTACCACCGGCATTGCAGCGCTGGCCGGCGATGGCGCGCAGATCGTCTTCACCCCCGAAATGAGCGGCCTCCTCGACAAGGACCGCCGCCGCGCCGGGGGCAATGTGCGTAGCGAAGCCGAAGATACGGTGCTGGCGGCGGTGCGCAATGCGGCGCGGGCGCACAAGGTCTGGGTGCATCTCGGCAGCCTCGCGCTGGCGCTGGAGGGCGATCTGCTTGCCAATCGCGGCTTTCTGATCGATCCGGCCGGCGACATCCGCGCCCGCTATGACAAGATCCATTTGTTCGACGTGACGCTGGCCGGCGGCGAAGCCTATCGCGAATCGGCCGCCTATCGCCCCGGCGAGGCGGCGGTGGTGGCGGCAACACCCTGGGGGCCGCTGGGGCTGACCATCTGCTATGATGTGCGCTTTCCGGCGCTGCACCGCGCGCTTGCCGAGGCGGGCGCGGTCATGCTGGCGGTGCCGGCGGCGTTTACCCGGCCGACAGGGGCGGCGCATTGGCATGTCCTGCTGCGTGCCCGCGCCATCGAAACCGGCAGCTTCGTCATCGCCGCGGCGCAGACGGGGGACCATGCCGACGGCCGTGCCACCTATGGCCATTCGCTGGTCATCAGCCCGTGGGGTGATGTGCTGCTCGATATGGGCGAAGCGCCGGGCCGGGCGATCCTCGAGATCGATCTGGGCGAAGTGGCACAGGCGCGGGGCCGGGTGCCGGCGCTCGCCCATGCGCGGGGCTTTGCCGCGCCATGATCGTCTTTGATCTGCGCTGCGGTGGCGCACATGTCTTTGAAGCCTGGTTCGGTTCGACCGCCGATTATGATGCCCAGCGGACGCGCGGCTTGATCGCCTGCCCCCTGTGCGGCGACACCGGGATCGGCAAGGCCGTCATGGCCCCCGCCGTCGCCGCCAAGGGCAACCGCCGGAACGATGCCGGTAGCAGCCGCGCGGCCGCCGCCAAAGGCCAGGACAGCCCGCTTGTGACGGACGAAGGCGACACCGGGCTGGCGACCCTGCTCGCCCTGCAACGCGCCATGGAGGCACGGTCGGACTATGTCGGCGGCAATTTCGCGACAGAGGCGCGCGCC
>CAJAHV010000239.1 GCA_903939555.1 uncultured Alphaproteobacteria bacterium
CTGGCCGCGCGCATCGATCGTCTCGGCCGCCGCAATCGGCGCCGCCGCTAACTCCGCCATCGTACCAATCGCGCTGATCCGCCCGCCCACCATAGCGACATAGCCATGCGGAAACACCCGGCGCCCGGCATCGATGGTGATGACATGGGCATTGGTAATGAGCGTATCGGCGCGGGGCATGGCGTCAGCCCTCAATCCGGCACATAAGCGATCAGGTCGAGCAGGGCATTTGCGCCCGGCACCACAAGCGGCCCGCCCACCTTCATGGTGGTAGAAGCCGGCTTGATGCCGGGGAAATGCGCGGCCCACTCTTGGATGCTGTCCGCAAACCAGGTGCCATCATCATGAAAGCAGGCGCGGCGCACTACATTTGACAGGCTGGTGCCGCCGGCCTCGCAGATGGCAGCGACATTCTTGAGCATGTACCGCATCTGGTTCTGCCCCGGCAGGCCATACCAGGGAAACTCGGGGTGGCGAACCATGCCATCCGCCAGCACGCCGCGCGAATCGCACGCCATCTGCTGGCTGAGGAACATGAAGTTGCCGACCTTGACCGCCTGCGGCTCATGGCTCCACGGCTCGGGCGCATCGGAGGTTTCGATCCGCTCGATTTGCAACTTACTATCATTGGCGAGCAGCGTGAAGGCGATTTCGATGCGGCTGCCCATCGTACCAAGGCCCATATAGGGAATGACGACCCGCGCTGGTGGATTGTTGGGGAACCAGCGCTTCCATACCCGGTCCATGCCGGCATAGTCATTCGGATGGCCGATAAAGACCTCGGCCTTGACCGCGCGCTCCAGCGACGAGCCGGCAGCCTCGGCAATCGCGGCGAGCTTGGAGAGCGTATACTCCGTCTGCGCCTCGATAGGCGAGCCATACCAGATATAGGGGTTCACCCGCGCCGCCTTGGCTAATGCGCTGGGCGCACCCATAGAGCGGTTCTCACCATAATCGCCCACCCAATCGGTCGGAACCTCACCCGCCAGGAACACCCAGTCCCCGCGGCGCAGCGCCGGGGAGTATCCGGCGAGCGGCCTCGGCACGCCGGCAGGAGCAGCGAAGCCCTGCGGCACCGAATTTGGATCATCGATGGCGATCATATCCACTTCGATCCGCGCACCGCGCACCGGCAGGGCGCGGATGCCGACAGCGGTGGAGGCCGGGCGCGGCTCCTGAATATAATCGTTGCGGGTGTCTAGATAGGGCGAGATGCTGAGCTCGGGCCAGCAATCCCCGGTCTTGAACTGCTCATAGGTGGGCGCTTCGGAGGGGAACCACTGCCAGATGCGCGCCACGTCACGGGCGATGTCGCAGCCGGCATTGGCCAGCGTGCGCTTGAGCGTTTCCATGACGAAGCGGGATTGCAGCGCCTGCTCATCTGCCAGATTGGGGTTGGCGGCCTTGGCTTCCGGGGCAATACCGGTCTTGAAATCGCTGGCCAACTGGCCAGAGACGAACACCCAGCCACCGGCCTTGACCGCTGGGGAATAGGGCATCAACGGCGCTGGAATGTCGGGCCAGATGGCTTGCGGGGCTTTGTTGCTCATGCGTCTTTCTCCGGATGGTGAGCCGACCGTGCGACCTCTGCTGGCAGGGCGCCGATGGCGGCCCAATCGATGTCGGGACCATGGCGGGCAACAAGTGCCGCCAACTGGGCCTCGATAATGGTGAGAAACGGCGCCGCCACCTGCCCGGCGGCAGCGACCTCGGCGAACAGCCGCATGTCCTTGCGGCCAAGTGCGGCTCTGAAGCCGGCGGGGTGGAAGCGCTCCTCCACCAGCATGGCACCAAAGTTGCGGTAGATCGGCGAATCGAACAGCGTGCCGGTGAGTACTTCGAGGAAAGCTCCCGGCGCGATTCCGGCCTGGCCAGCCACGGCTATGGCCTCGCCCATGGCCTCGATGGCAGCCATGATCATGAAATTGCCGGCGAGTTTGACAACATTGGCCTGCCCCGGCGCGCTGCCGACCGGGAATAGCCGCTGCCCGAGCGCGGCGAGCAGCGGCGCGGCGCGGCTGATATCGGTTTCCGCGCCCGATGCGATGATGAATAAGGCGCCGGTCGCCGCCGCCGGCGGGCGGCCGAACACCGGCGCGGAAACATAGGCCTGGCCGGCTGCGGCATGGGCGGCCGCAAGTCGCTCGGCCGTGGCCGGCGCGATGGTGCTCATCGAGACATGCAGCCCACCGGGCGCCATGCCGGCGATAAGACCTTCGGGGCCGCTGGCCACTGCATCGAGCGCCGCATCATCGGTAAGCATGGTGAAGACGATCTGTGCCAAGGCGGTCGCCGCCGCAGGCGTAGCGGCGACGCTGGCTCCAGCCTCCACAAGAGGTGCGGTGCGCCCTGCCGACCGGTTCCACACCGTCACGCGGTGCCCGGCGGCAACCAACCGCGCAGCCATAGGCGCACCCATTCCGCCAAGGCCTAGAAAAGCCAGGGCCTGGGGTGCTGCAGCGCTCACGAAGCGCGAAGCTGCGAGGCATCGCGGGCAGTGTGCAGCACCTTTTCATCGAGCCGATAGAGCAGCAGCACCAGTATCGAGATGAACGAGCAGGCAGCCGGGAGATAGGTGACGCCGATCAGCGCCGCCTGCCGCACTGCTTCATAAGATTCCGGCGTCACCTTAGACTTGGCATCAAATCCCGCCCAGCTCAATGCGAAGCCTACCACGGCGGGGCCGATGGCGCCGGCAAACTTCTCCACGAAGCTGAACACGGCGGTATACATGCCCTCGCGGCGCAGGCCGGTCTGGTGGCTGTCCCACTCGATGGCGTCTGTCACCATCGACATGGCGAAGAGCACGTTGCCAGCAAAACCGATGCCGAGCAGAACGCCGCGCAGGCCCAGCGCCCAATCCGGCTCACCGGGCACCGCGAAGATCCAAGACGAATAAGCGGCGGTGGCGAAAAGGGCCGAAAGGATATAGCCGCCACGCTTGCCGACCTTCCGGGCGATGCGCAGCAGCAGCGGCGTCGCCACGATCGAGGTGATGACCATTGGTAGGCCGATCAACGCCATCGCGCCGCTCGAGCGCTGAAGCACCTGCACGACCATGAAGAAGGTGGCGGCCTGGCTGGCATAGACGGCGATAAGCTGAAAGGTCTTGACGCCCATGATGGTCATGAAGGCCTTGTTGTGTAGGAAACTGCGGAACTGCTCGCGCCACGGTATTTGCGTGGTGGTGCGCAGGCTGGCCGGCGCGCGTCGGGTGCCGCGCCAGGCGATGAGCGTGGAGCCGAGGATCAGCACGGCGAACAGCACCGAAAGCTGAGTATAATCCTGTTGCACATTGAGTTGGACATTGTCCTTCCGGCCATCCGACAGCCAGCCGAGGATGAGACCGGCGCCAGCGCCGGCCATGGTGAGGCCGATGCCGGCAAAGATCACCCGCCAGCCATGGATCGTGGATCGTTCGTGATAACCGTTGGTCATCTCGGCCGGCATGGCGATGAACGGCACGTTGAAGGTGGAATAGGCAGTGCCGTAGAAAATGAGCGCGAAGCTAACATAAACGATGGTTGCCAGATCATCCCCGGTGAACGGAACGTTGAAGCACATTAGGATGGCGATGGCGCACATGAACGCGCCCGCCAGCAGATAGGGCCGGCGACGGCCGCCGAAGCGATCCGGCGTCTTGTCGCTAACATAACCCATCAGCGGATCGTTGAGGGCATCGATTATGCGCGAGCCCGAGAGCAGCAGCCCGGCGATCCAGCCCGACATGCCGACAATGGTGGTGAGATAGAACAGGATCAGGCCGCCGACAGAGTTCATCAGCAGCGCCATGCCAAAGGCGCCGATGCCCCAGCTGACTTTGATGGACGTCGGCAGAACATCATAAACGGAATGACGCGGCGCGTTGGCTTTGGCTTGCGACATCATGCCTCCTGTAAAGAAAACGCCGGGGCCATGGGTTGTACCGTGGCCCCGGCGCGTTGGTTAGAAGTTGGCAGCCACGGTAACGCCGAACGTGCGCCGCTCACCAAGGGCAGCTTGATTGTTGCGGACATTCTGAATGACAAAGACGCTTTGGATGTACTTTTTATCGAACAGGTTGTTGGTCCAGAACCAAGCCTTCCAATTCTTATCCTGAACGCCGATGCGGGTGTTGACCAGCGAGTATGGCGCGATCTCGGAGGCATTGACGATGTCAGTGAATTGCTTGGACTGGTAGGTGATGTCACCGCCCACAAAGAAGTCCCAACGGTCCGAGATCGGCCGTGTATAGTCGAAGCCCAGCGTGCCGGCGAATTTGGAGGTCCGCTCAATCTGATTGCCGCTGATATCTGCGCTAACAGGGCAATTGTCACCGGTGCAAAGACCGATAAAATTGCCAGCGATAACTCCATTCTTGTACTCAGGGTTCATCCATGCGGCCGAGTAGGTGAAGATCAGTTCGGGAGTGGCGCGCCACAGCCCGTCCAGCTCGACACCATAAGATCGTGCAGCGCCGTTGATTGCGTAAATGTTAGGCGGCACCGTTCCGAATACCGGCACCGCCGGCGGGATGTAGTTCTGCGGCTGTACAAAGTTCTGTTTTTTGGTCCAATTAACGTAAAAGGCGGCAACATTGGCGATAAGAGTGTTACCAAAGAAACTATTTTTGGAACCGATTTCGTAGGTCCAGTTTTCTTCCTCGCCAAACGCCTGCTCTGAGAGGTTGAGGTTGACAGTGCCAGTCCTGAGGCCGTTGAAGCCACCGTTCTTTAAGCCCTTGGCCGCCGAAGCATAGAGCATATTATCCGATGATACTTGGTAGTCGACACTGAAACGCGGCGCGAAATTATTGTAGCTAGCCTCAAGTGGTGCCGAACCAACGACCTGCAGATCGCTGAAGCTTATTTGAGTCCAATTGTAACGGCCTTCTGCGCCGAGCGTCAGCCGGTTATCGAACAACTTTACTGAAGCACGTCCGAAAACTGAGTCGGTGGTGAACTTCTGGTCGGCATTTCGTGCTACGATAACCAAACCAACTGTCGGTCGGGCAAAAGGATCTGACGAGAAACGGACTCGCGGTTGACCAGAGGCAACGGGGGTAAAATAGAATAAATATTGGTCACGCGAATCCCAGCGTAAATAGCCGCCATCCAGTGAGATTTTCTCGGTAGGCTTCCAGTTGGCACGAACTTCATGACTATTGTATTTAAGACGCCCTCCCTCGTGCTGGAAGTTGCGACTAGCGATCCCGGTCGGATTGAAGTTGTTGGTGAAGGCGCCAATCTCCTCCTGCGCTTCGCCTCGAGCGAAGCCATATTGATACTGTATATAGAAATTGTCAGTAGCCTGCCAGCCAGCCGTGATATTGGCGATTTCCGTCTTTGAAATCGTCGGAGCCTGTTCCACGGAGAAGGGTGCCGTCGGCACATTTGGGTTATTGCGCAGCGCACTTGGGTCAACCGGGAAACGGCCGCAAAACAGCGAAGGACGACGGGTCACAGGACCGACAGGACCGCAGTTCAACTTGTCATCAACCGAAGTGCCGTCAACGGCGTAATACGGACGCAATTCTTCCTGCCTGCGATTTTGCTGGTAAAAGCCGCTGACCGTAATGGTGTCAGTCGGCGTGAAAACAACCTTTGCCGAATAGGCTTCTCGATTGGAACCGCCGAAGCGATCAAGATCGCCCGCCGAAACTGGAAGATTGTTCTTCCACGAGCCATCGTAAAGCATCTTGCCAATGAAGAGGCGCGCCGAAAGGATGTCCTTGATGAGCGGGCCGCCGACGCCGATCTG
This sequence comes from uncultured Alphaproteobacteria bacterium, assembly GCA_903939555.1. Lineage (GTDB taxonomy): Bacteria > Pseudomonadota > Alphaproteobacteria > Sphingomonadales > Sphingomonadaceae > Sandarakinorhabdus. Next base: position 5,740 of record CAJAHV010000239.1, read on the forward strand.
GACTTCCTTTCGGCCATAACTTCCGGCTGTGGCCTGGGCGTTGACCTGAAACTCGTTACCAGGCGTATTGGTGACGAAGTTAATTGCCCCGGCAAAAGTGTTCTGACCGTAAAGCGCCGACTGCGGGCCCTTGACGACTTCAACACGTTGCCAATCACCCAGAGAATTGTCGACCATGTAACCACGCTGTAGATAAATGCCATCGAGGAACACCCCGACGTTGCCGACAGGGTTCGTCGTATCGACCTGCTGCAGGCCGCGAATGACGGCGTTACCGTGGAATGTGGTCACGAAATCCTTGAACTGCAGGCTGGGCGTGAAGCGCGACAGACTCTCCAGATCGGTGATGCCCTTGTCCAGCAGTGCTTCGGCGGTCTGCGCGGTAATCGACAGCGGCACTTCTTGCAGCCGCTCAGACGAGCGGCGGGCCGTGACAATGATCTCGCCATCCATGGCTTCATCCACGGCGACGGCAGCCGCCTGCTGCGCCTGGGCGGCTGTGGCGATGAACGCCGAGGCCATGACGGCGAGCGAACTGCCCATCATCAGGCCGAAGGTCTTTTTCGTTGTCATAACATTCCCCTTGAAGTTGATGAAAAAATCGAATTTTCAATTTCCTGGGCCGAAGCGGCCTCTGTTATTGTTCTTGCCCTTGTCCGTCATGGTGCCGGCACCACCGGCAGCAGCAGATATCCGGCACTTCCCTCCACGCAGTGCAGCTGAGTTTCACCATGGAAGATCTCGGTCGGGCGGTCGCGCGGATCGTTGTGCAGGAAGGGCCCGCAGCCGCGCAGTTCGTTCTTGAAATTGGATTGCTTGCCGCCACTGGCGCCGTAATCATAATCGCTGCCGCGCACGGTAAGCGCGATGCGGCAGCCGGCGCTCACTACGATGCTGGTCGGCCAGATCTCGATATCCAGCGGCACGACCTCGCCAGGCGTCAGCGGTTGCAGCTCGTCATGGCTGTGGTAGGGTCGCCACGGCTCGCTGATGGCGGGCTCCATCTTGCGGTGCGAGGCGCGCAGCCAGCCCTGAGCCACCGGCGTATGCGGATCGATGGCGCCCTGGAAGACGATCTCGCGCATGTCCGCCGTGTAGACCCGGACGATGGCGAAGATATCGGCATCGGCGGTGCTGGAGGAGACGAACAGCCGCAGCGCGATCGGCCCGGTGATCTCGGTCTCGCTGGCTACCGGCGGCGCGAGAAAGGTGACGCCATCCCCCGCTGCCGCAAACGCCAATGGCGCATCCGCCGCAACCGGGACGGAAGAAAGACTGCCCTGCGCCAGATCTAGGTGTAGCTTGATCCAGTCCGTGCGCGGGATCGGCCAGCCGGCCTCGGTACGCTCCTTGAAATGATCGACATGGCGCACTTGCAGGCGCACCGCTGGCTCGTTCTTCCAGCTGTCGGGATCGCCCTTCAGGAAATGATCGAAGAAGCGCTTCTGCAGAAGGCGGCCATAATCGGTATAAAAGTGCGTCCAGTGCTCAAGCCCATGCGCCTCAAGCCATTTTTGTGGCGAGGCGGCCCGCACAAAGCCTTCAAAATTTCCGCGTGTGTGCAGTCCC
>CAJAHV010000240.1 GCA_903939555.1 uncultured Alphaproteobacteria bacterium
CGCCAGCAGTGCCGATGCCAGCGTGTCACCGGCGAACCCGGTATAGCGGCGACCGTCGAACTGGAAGGCGAGGGGGCGGGCGCGGTCGATATGGCCACCGGTTTCGAGGCGATAACCGCTCATGGCGCAGGATTCCACAGCGCCACGGCGATGATGACATGGGTGACGGTGTGCCGATCGATCCGCAACCAGGCGCGGCAGCCGCGGGCATGGCGCCACAATTCGGCGGATACGCCGCGCGGGTTGGTGCGCGTGTAGAGTTTTTCGACCAGTTCCGCCGTTGGCGTATCGACGCTGAAAATCGTTTCCACGGGCCGTTCGAAGACGAACTCGGCCTGGGCGCGCGGGCCACAGTGCGGGCAATCGATCAGGAACATCGGCGGTGCTCCGGCATAATCGGGCCTGCGGCATCATCGGGCCTGCGCATCGCTATCGAGCCTGCGGCATCATTATCGAGCCTGCGGCATGGGGCCAACGGCGGCCTCATCCTGCATCGCCCCCGCAGCGAAGCGACCAAGGCTGAACGGCCGTGCAAGGTCATGCACGCGCCCGGTTGCCAGTTGATCGGCAAAGACCCAGCCCGAGCCGCAGGTCGCCTTGAAGCCGCCATAACACCAGCCGCCATTGATGTGGAGGTTGGCGACGGGCGTTTCATCGATAATCGGCGCGCCATCGCAGGTCATGTCGGTGGTGCCGGCCCAGCAGCGCAGCATGCGCAGCTTGGACAGCGCCGGCACAAGGCCGATGGCCTGGCCAGCAACCTCCTCGATCCGCATCGGCTCGCCGCGCTGCGAATAGGTGGGGTATTGGTCGGGATCGCCGCCGAGCACGATCTCGCCCTTGTCGGATTGGCTGATGTAGCAATGCACCGATTGCGACATGATCACCGTGTCGATCATCGGCTTCACCGGTTCGGTGACAAAGGCCTGCAACAGCTGTGATTCGACCGGCAGCCGCAACCCCGCCAGCCCAGCGACATGGCCGCTGTTGCCAGCAACAACGATGCCGACGCGGTCTGCGCCGATCGCTCCGCGTGATGTCTGCACGCCAGTCACACGGCCGCCGGCAATGTCGAACCCGGTGACTTCGCAGTGCTGGATTATATCGACGCCCAGCGCATCGGCGGCACGGGCATAGCCCCAGGCCACCGCATCATGGCGGGCAGTGCCGCCGCGCCGCTGGATCATGCCGCCGGCAATCGGAAAACGGGCGCGGTCCGACATGTCGAGCAGCGGCACCAGCTTTGCCACGGCCTCGCGGCTCATCAGTTCGGCATCGATCCCGGCACAGCGCAGCGCATCGCCGCGTTCGGCAAGGCGGGTCATGTCGCTGTCAGAATGACCAAGAAACAGCGCGCCGCGCTGGCTGAACATGACATTGTAATTCAGCTCGTCTGACAGGCCTTCCCAGAGCTTCAGCGAGTGTTCGAGTAGCCCCTGCAGCGCGGGAAGCCGGTAATTGGAGCGAACGATCGTGGTGTTGCGGCCGGTATTGCCGCCACCAAGCCAGGCCTTTTCGAGCACGGCCACCCGCACCTTGTGGTGTTTCGCGAGATAATAGGCACTCGCCAGGCCATGCCCACCGCCGCCGACAATAACGACATCATAATGCCGCGCGGGCTCGGGGGTGCGCCAGGCTGGTGACCAGTGGCGGTGGCCGCCAAGCCCGCCGCGCAGCAGTGCCCATGCCGAATAGCCGCGCATCAGGCGGCGGCGCCGGCGAACCAGCCGCGCTGTTCGCGCCAGTTCGGGGCGAGCCCGGCAAAGCGACCCAGCCCGAGCTTGTCGATATCGGCAAAGGAGCATTTTCCGTCGATGACGAGATCGGACAGCGCATGGCCACTGGCGGGCGACAGGCCAAAGCCGACCCCGGACATGACGCCGATGATGACATTGTCGGCCACCCGGTCGAGCACCGGCCGGCCATCGGGGGTGTTTTCGACAACGCCGGCCCAACTGCGGATAACGCGCAGCCGGGCCGCGCCGGGCAACAATTCGGCAACGCGGCGCGCAAGGCTGCGGGCTAGCGGCGAGGTCGGCCGCGGCGGCGAATCCGCGCCGGTATCGATCCATTCGTGCGGCCCGCCGCCATAGGCAAGATTGCCGCGCAGCGTCTGGCGGCCGTACAGCCCGTTGCCGTCGACACCGCCCACCGGCATCAACGGCGCCGGTTCGGTGATGATCATTTCGGCGCGGGCGGCGGCCAGCGGCAAATCGATACCGATACCCGCGAGCAGCGCTGAGGACTGCGGCCCGGCGGCAATGACGACGGCGTCGCATCCGATGCGGCCGGAGGCCGTTGTCACCCCGGTGACACGGCCGCCTTGGCTTTCCAGCCGCAGTGCCGCCGTGTTCTGCCGGATCCGGCCGCCAAGGTCCTGCAGCGCCCAGGCATAGGCCTGAACGGTGCGCTGCGGATTGGCATGGCCGCCAAAATGCAGCCTGATGCCACCAAGATTGTCATGGCTGAGCAAAGGTGCCAATGCGATGGCCTCGTGCGCATCGATATGATCGGCTGCAAAGCCGATCTCGTTGAACATCGCGGCCATGTAATGATAATGCGCCAGCTGCTTCTCGGTCATCGCCGCGATCACCCGGCCGCGGCGATATTCGGTCGGATAGCCGAGGAGTTCATCCATCTGCGGCCAGAGCCGCTGTTCCTCGGCGAACAACGGGCTGTGGTAATGCGAGGCACCGCCGCCGTTGCGGCTCGACGCTTCCCAGCCGACAACTCCCTTGTCGATAATAGTTACCGATACGCCCGCGCGCGCCAGCCACCATGCGGTGCTGAGCCCGGTGACGCCGGCGCCGATGACAACGACGTTGCTACCGGTCACAGATCGCCTCCGCCACCGCTCAGGATGGCGATGTGCATGGCCTCGCGCGGCGTGTCGATGTCGCGATAGGGGGTCCATTGTGCCGGAATGCCGAACCACACATCCCAGCCAGCCTGCATGCCGGGATCTTCGTTCCAATCGGCCAGCACCGCCAGCGGGATCGGCCGTACCGGGGCGCGATAGCCGGTGAACGGGGCGTCCTGCGGAGCAAGGCCAGCGGCCGCGGCGAGAATGAGCGACACCTGATCGCGGCAGCGCCGGCCCTGGCAGACGCCCATGCCGGCGCGGGTGAGGCGCTTGATCTGGTCCTGATCGGGCGGACCATCGTGCAACAGGGTTGCCAGTGACCGACAGCCGATTGCCGCCGAACGGTCGCCAAGATAGCGCGGTGGCTGCACCCCGAGCAGATCGGCGCGGCTGACCTCCTCGCATTGGCAGATATTGGTGGTGGCAGCGCAGGTGCGGCCGGCCCCGGCAACCCAGGCAGCACGGTAGCCGAGCGTGTCAGCGGCGCTGTCGATGCCGGCGCAATCACCGATTGCCGATACGCCGGCGAGCGAAGTGGCACCATCGGCAGCGAGCACAGGAACAAGGCCGCCACGGGCTGCGACCGTTTCGATACGCGCGCCGGCTGCGGCCAGCAGTTCGATCGCCGGAACCGCAGCGATCGCCAGGCAGATCGTGTCGCAAACCAGGGTCGTTTCGCCGCTTGTGCCGCTGATGATGGCGCGCTCCACCCCATCGGCACCGCCTTCGGCGCGCACGATCGCGCTGCTGGTCAGCACCGGCACGGCGGCGGCGGTGACCTGCGCCAGCAGCGCGGCATTGCCCTGCGGCGCGTCGAGCACTTCGACCAGCGCCGCCACTTCGATGCCGTGCCGCAGCGCGGTCAGCGCCGTGCGCAACGCCAGGTCGCCCGATCCCAGGATGACAATGCGTCGCCCGGCAAAGGCGGCGTAGCGATCGAGCAGCATTTCGAGCGCCAGTGCGCCCATCACGCCGGGCTGCTCCCAGCCATCGAAGCCGAAGACAAAGTCGCGCGCGCCGGCAGCAACGATCAGTTCATCAAAGCCGACCAGCCAGGATCGTGACGCATCGGCCAGCCCGAGCAGCGGTGCGGGCAGGGCGGCGAGGCCGGGTTGCGGTGCGTAAAGCCCCCAGGCGGCGGTGCCGAGCGCAACCTCGATGCCCAGATCGAACGCGGTTTCCAGCGCTGGGCTGGTGGCAAGCAGCGTCTCGATCATGCGGTCGGGCGTTGCAACCGCGGTGGTCATACGCATGCCGTAGAACAATGGCACGTCGGTGCGCATCAGATCGGGCGCAACCGGGTTTTCATCGACCAGCA
>CAJAHV010000241.1 GCA_903939555.1 uncultured Alphaproteobacteria bacterium
ACACCGTCACCCATGTCATCGCCGCTGTGACGCTGTGGAACCCCGCGCCATGACCGGTTATCGCCTCGAAACCGGTGGCCATATCGACCGCGCCCGCCCCCTCGCCTTCCAGTTCGACGGTCGCCGCTACACCGGGTTCGCCGGTGACACGCTGGCATCGGCACTGCTGGCCAGCGGCGTCATGGTGTTTGGCCGCAGCTTCAAATACCATCGCCCGCGCGGCGTACTGGGTGCCGGCGTGGAAGAACCCAATGCGCTGGTCACCGCCGGGCTCGGCGGCACTGCCGAGCCCAATACCCGCGCCACCGATATCTTTATTTCCGAAGGCCTTGTCGCCACCAGCCAGAACCGCTGGCCGACGCTGAGGTTTGATATTGGCGCGGTCATCGGCCTTGCCGCGCGCTTCCTGCCCGCCGGTTTCTACTACAAAACCTTCTTCGGCGGCCCCCGCGTATGGCTGTTCTTTGAACATTTCATCCGCCGCGCGGCCGGGCTCGGTCCGGCACCGCGCATCGCCGACCCCGATCATTATCAGCATCGCGCCGCCTTTTGCGACGTGTTGGTCATCGGCAGCGGCCCGGCCGGCCTCGCCGCCGCCGATGCTGCCGCCACCGCCGGACGCCGCGTCATGCTGGTCGAACACGACGACCGCCTCGGCGGCGCGTTGTTGCGCGATGCAGCATCCATCGCGGGCGTGTCTGGATTGGCATGGGCCGCCGCTGTTCGCGACCGCATCATCGCCGCCGGTGGCCGCGTCCTGACCCGCACGACGGCGTCGGGTTACCATGATCACAATCTTGTCACGCTGGTCGAACGGCTTGTCGAAGCCGGCGCAACGCCCGGCCCCATTGCGCAACGCCTCTGGCGTGTCCGCGCCGGCCGCGTCATAATCGCCGCCGGCAGCATCGAACGGCCGCTGCTGTTCGGCGGCAATGATCGCCCGGGGGTCATGCTGTCGGGAGCCGTGCGCACCTATGTCGAACGCTTTGCCGTTGTTCCGGGCCGCCGCGTTGTCGTTGCGGGCTGCACCGACGATATCGGGCGCACCGCCGCCGCGCTGGTCCGCGCCGGCGCCGAGGTCGTTGCGACGATCGACACCCGCAGGGGCGACAGCATCGACGCAGCGCATGGCGCACCAGTCAGCGCCGTCACGGCCACCATCGGCGGCACAACCCGCCGCATCGCCTGCGATCTGGTCGCCATGTCGGGCGGCTTCACGCCGTCGGTTCACCTCCACAGCCAGGCGGGCGGCGACCTGGCTTGGCACGATGGCTGCGGCGCCTTCGTTCCTGCCAGCAGCCGCCAAGCCCAAGCCAGCACCGGCACTGCCGCCGGCATCGAAGGGCTTGATGCCATCCTTGCCGATGGCTGGCGCATCGGCGGCGGCACAGCCGAATCCGCACCACGTAGTGAATCGGAACCGCATCACTGGCACGGCATCGCCCAACAGGCGGTATCGCCCGCCGCGAAATCCTTCGTCGATTTCCAGAATGATGTCACCGCCGCCGATATCGACCTTGCGTGGCGCGAAGGCTTTCGTTCGGTCGAGCACGTCAAACGCTACACGACGCTCGGCATGGCGACCGACCAGGGCAAGACCTCGAACATCGCCGGGCTGCTACGGCTCAGCGCCAGCGAAGCGCGCGCGCCCGCAGCGGTCGGCCTGACGACATTCCGGCCGCCGTATGTGCCGGTCACCCTTGGTGTGCTCGCCGGCGCCGATGGCGGCACCCATATGGCGCCCAACCGCCGGCTGGCGCTGCATGCCGAACACCAGTCGCTGGCGCCGTTGTGGCAGCCTCTGGGTTACTGGCACCGCCCCCGCGCCTACCTGCGCGCCGACGAAACCCTGCACGACGCGGCCCGGCGCGAAGCGCGGGCTGTGCGCACCACGGTGGGCCTGACCGATGTATCGACCCTTGCCAAGTTCGACATCTCCGGGCCGGATGCCGCGGCATTTCTGGAGCTGGTGTGCGCCACCACCGTCGCCAAGCTGGGCATCGGCCGCGGCCGCTATACCTTCATGCTGCGCGAAGACGGCATGGTGGCAGATGATGGCACCGTCTGGCGATTGGGTGAAAACCGCTTTCTGCTCACAAGCTCAACCGGCGGTGCCGACCGGATGGACGCGCATCTTGCCTATGTCCACCGGGTCCTAGCGCCGCAATTGCGGGTTGCCATCGTCAATGTACAGGAACATTGGGCCGGTCTCGCCATCGCCGGGCCACAATCCCGCCGCATCGTCGCAGCGCTGATCGGCGCCGAGCCGCCCCGCCACATGGGCGCCATGCCGGTAGTGGTCAGCGGGGTCGCCGGCTGGCTGCTCGCAGCCAGCTACAGCGGCGAGCGGGCGTTCGAACTCTATCTTCCCGGCGATCGCATCGGCCCGGCGTGGCAGGCGCTCAAGGCCGCGACACTGGCCGCGGGCGGCGCCTTGTACGGCCTTGAAGCGCTGGAACTGCTGCGCATCGAAAAAGGCCATATCGTGGTTGGCGCCGAAGCCAGCGGCCGCACGACACCGCATGATCTCGGCCTTGCCAAGATGCTCCGCGCCAGCGGTTATGTCGGCTGCACGGCGCTCGATCGGCCGGCGTTGCAGCGCGCCGACCGACAAGCCCTGGTCGGGCTTGTAGCCGACAGCGCCATCCCGGAAGGCAGCATGTTGGTCGCGGCCGGCAGCAGCACGCCGCAAGGCCATGTCACCTCGGCCGGAGCGCGAGTGCTGGGCAGCGGCGGCATTGCCCTGGGGCTGCTCGAAGGCGGCATGGCGCGGCTCGGTGAACAGCTCAATGCCACTTCACCGACCCGCAACCTAACTGTTCCGGTGCGCGTTGTCGCCCCGATGTTCCACGATGCGGATGGCGCGCGCTACCGTGACTGATCTGACGCTCGCCGCCATTGAAGGACAAACGCTGTTCCGCCTTGCGCTGTGGAATGACGCGGCGTCGCAGCGCATCGGCGCTGGCCTTGGCACGACCATGCCCGGACCATGTCGCGCGACAACGATTGCGGGCCTGCGGTGGCTCTGGCTCGAACCGGGCCATTGGCTATGCACCTGCGCCACTGCCGATGCCGAGGCACAGCGCGAGCGGCTCGAAACGCTTGTCGGCAGCGATGGCAGCTTGGTGGAAGTCGGCGCCGCACTGGTCGGACGCCGTGTCACTGGCTCAGGCTGGCGCGCGCTGGTGATGATCGGTGGCGTGTTCGATGCCGAAGACCCGGGCTTTGGCCCTGGATCGGTGGCGCGGACCACCATGCACCACTGCCCTTTGCTGATTGATGTCATCACCGAAGATTGCATCCACGCCTATGTTCCGACCAGCTATGCCGCCGAATTCTTTGCGTTCTGGGATGCCGATGCAGCGCAGGGCCTTGGCTGATTTCACCTATCCGGAAACAGGCAGCCAGTACCTCTGGCGCCCGGCCGTGACCGGCCCCGCTCCGGCCTGATCGATGGCGAGGCCCCGCCGGGCTCGCCTGCGCCTTAATGCGCAACAACGGTCAACGCTGGCGTCAAGCGCGGCCCTATCCTCGTCGGGTACGGCATCATACGCTACGGTCGGCGCCACAGGACAACGCCACCACGTCGGCGTACCTCTACGGCTCGATCTGTCCTGCCCCGCCCCTGAAAGCGACCAACTGGGCACAGCGTGCGCCGGTACCGCGGCTGCCAGCAGAAGCGCATCTTCACGACTGACATCCTTGGGCGTTGGCAAAAAGCTTATCGCAACATCAACCCGCCATCGATCGCCAGGCTTTGCCCGGTGATGTAACTTGCCGCCGGGCTGGCAAGGAACAGGATCGCTTCGGCGACTTCGCTGGCCCGGCCCCAGCGCCGCATTGGCACCGATTTGAGCAGCCGGTTTTCATAGACAGCGTCGGCGCGCATCGGCGCCGTCATTCGTGTCGCGATGAAGCCCGGAGCGACGAGATTGACCCGCACGCCCTCAAGCGCCCATTTGTCGCCAAGCGCCCGCGTCAGGCCGAGCAGCCCAGCCTTCGACGCCGTATAGGCCGGCGTTTCCTTGAGCGCGAGGAACGATGCCAGCGACCCGACATTGACGATGCTGCCACCCGCTGCTTTCAGCGCCGGAAATAGCCTCATCGAAAGGTCCATGACAGCATTGAGGTTGATATCGATAACGGTTTCGAAAGCGTCCTGGTCATATTCGTTCGGGCGGCCGGTACCGGCGTTATTGATCAGCATATCAAGGCTTTTGATCTGTGCCGCCAGCGCGGCGCGCGCCTCTGGCCGGGAAAGATCGCTCTGAATATAGCTCACACCCGAGATCGGATCGTCATAATCGGCAAAGCTGGCACGCGTGCCGGTGACGATGACCGTGGCGCCGCGGTCACGCAACGCCAGCGCCGTGGCATGACCGATGCCCTGGCTGCCGCCCGTCACCAGCGCCGTCTTGCCCTGTGCCCAACTCATGCGCTCAATCCCCCGTCGATAACCAATGATGTGCCGGT
>CAJAHV010000242.1 GCA_903939555.1 uncultured Alphaproteobacteria bacterium
AACCGCCGCGACTGGATCGTCGCGACCCTGGGCGCGCAGATCGCCGGCGCTGCCATCGTACCGCTCAACACGCGGCTGAAGGGCAACGAAGCCGGCGACATCCTGCGCCGCGCCCATGTCTCGATCCTGTGCACTGTCGGTGACTTCCTCGGCACCGACTACCCGGCACTGATCGCCAATGAAGACCTGCCCGACCTGCGCCGCATCCTGTGTTTTGACCGCGACTGGACGGCCTTCCTTGCCACCGGCAATGCCGATGACCCGGCTGTTGACGTCGCGCTCGCTGCCCTGTCCCCCGACGATATCAGCGACATCCTGTTCACCTCCGGCACCACCGGCAGCCCCAAGGGCGTGGTCTCCACCCATGGCCGCGTCATCCCGATGTTCACCAACTGGATCGCCGTCGTCGATCTGCGCCCGGGTGACCGCTACCTGATCGTCAATCCGTTCTTCCATCTGTTCGGCTACAAGGCCGGCTGGGTCGCCAGCCTGTTGCAGGGCGCCACCCTCTACCCGATGCCGGCCTTCGATACCGAAGCGGCGCTGGTCCATATCGAGCGCGACCGCATCAGCTTCATCCCCGGCCCGCCGACGATCTACCAGTCGTTGCTCACCGCCATCGCCACCACGCCGCGCGACACATCCTCGCTGCGCGTCGCGGTCACCGGCGCCGCCACCGTGCCACCAGTGCTTGTCGAGCGCATGCAGTCGGAACTCGGTTTCACCACCGTTGTCACCGGCTATGGCATGACCGAATGCGGCACCATCACCATGTGCCGCTCGGGCGACCCCATCGACCTGATCGCCAGCAGCTGCGGCCGTGCCATGCCGGGGCTAGAGGTGATGACCATCGCCGATGACGGCACGCCCGTCGCGGCCGGCGAAACCGGCGAGATCCTGGTCCGCGGTTATGGCGTCATGGCCGGCTATCTCGACGACCCGGCCGCCACCGCCGAAGCGATCGATCGTGATGGCTGGCTGCACACCGGCGATGTCGGCGTGCTCGATGCCAATGGCTATCTGCGGATCACCGACCGCAAGAAGGACATGTACATTTCGGGGGGGTTTAACTGCTACCCGGCCGAGATCGAAAAGCTGATGGCCCGCCACCCGGCGATCGAAATGGTCGCGGTGATCGGCGTGGCGGATGACCGGATGGGCGAGGTCGGGAAGGCCTTTGTCGTGCTGCGCCCCGGCCAAAGCGCCGATGCCGCCGGCATCATCGCCTGGGCACGCGAAAACATCGCCAACTACAAGGTGCCGCGGCAGGTCGTGATCACTACCGACCTGCCGCGCAACGCCGCAGGCAAGGTCGTCAAGACGGAACTCGCAGCACTCTGAAGGGGGTAAGAGGCATGACGGCCAGCATGACCGGACGCATCGCGATCATCACCGGCGGCGCGCGCGGAATGGGTGCCGCCACGGTGCGCGCCTTTGCCGGCGCCGGGGCGACCGTCATCATCGCCGATGTGCTCGATGCGGAGGGCGCGGCGCTGGCCGCCGACGTGCCGGGGAGTGCATTCCACCACCTCGATGTCTCGTCGGAGCCGGCGTGGGAAGCCTTTGTCGCGACCGTTCTCGCCAGCCATGGCCGCATCGACGCGCTGGTCAACAATGCCGCCATCCTGATGTTCAAGGACATCGACAGCCTGACGTCGGACGATCTCGACCGCATCCTTGGCATCAACCTGAAAGGCCCGATCTTCGGGATGAAGCATGTTGGCCGCGCCATGAAGGCGGCCGGCAAGGGTGCCATCGTCAACATATCGTCAGTCGATGGCCTGCGCGGCGCCAATGGCCTGGGCGGCTATGCCGTCACCAAATGGGGCCTGCGCGGTATCAGCAAGACCGCCGCGATCGAGTTCGGCCATCATGGCGTGCGGGTCAATTCCATCCACCCCGGCGGGGTCAACACCGTGATGGGTAACCCCGGCGGAGCGACGGGCGACGCGCTGCAAAAGGATTACACGATGGTACCGCTGCAACGCATTGGCGAGCCGCACGAAATCGCCGCCGCCAGCTTGTTCCTGTGCTCGGACGCCGCCAGCTATATCAACGGCGCCGAACTCGCCGTCGATGGCGGCTGGAGCGCGGGCGTCTATCACAGCATGCTGCCGGGCGGGCCGGCGGCCAGATGATGGTAGCATCTAGTATCGGGTCGTCACCCGCACGTCGGCGCAGAAGGAACAACACGCAAATGGGGTCTGGGGCCCGCGGCCCCAGCCGCCGGAGGCCTCTATGACCCCCGCCGAAACATTTGCCGGCGGTGTTGCCGTCATTACCGGCGCCGGTTCGGGCATCGGCGCGGCGCTCGCCCGCCATGCCGCTGGGCTCGGCATGAAGGTAGTGCTCGCTGATATCGATGCCGCCGCCATCACCGCGCTGGCGACCGAACTGGGGCCGGAAACGCTGGCCCTGCCTACCGATGTGCGAAATGCCGATGCCGTGATTGCGCTCGCTGCCGCTGTCCATGCCCGCTGGAGCGACGTGCGCCTGCTCGTCAATTGCGCCGGCATCGAGACGCTGGGCAACAGCTGGGACATTGCTCCGGCGCGCTGGCAGGCGACGCTCGACATCAACGTGATGGGCGCCATCCATGGGGTACACGCCTTTGTGCCCGCCA
>CAJAHV010000243.1 GCA_903939555.1 uncultured Alphaproteobacteria bacterium
AGCCCATCTGATTTTCGGCCAAAATATCAATGGGTGTTGTCGGGGGTGAAGCTAGCCGAAAGGGGTCTGGGGCCCACGGCCCCAGCCGCCGGAGGCCCTGCCTGACCTTGACACCCGCCGGGCGCCGGCTTGCGCCAGGCGCGCGCCCGCCCTATGTCCCGGCTTGTAAACACAAGGACATCACAATGCGGGCCGAAGCCCAATCCTATGCCACTTCAATTCAGCAGGCGCTCGACCTGCTGAGGAGGTTTCTTTGACTGGGATCGCGCCCTCCGCCGTCTCGACGAACTGAATAACCGGGTCGAGGACCCCAAGCTTTGGGATAATCCCAAGGCTGCGCAGGTCGTGATGACCGAACGCCGTCGCCTCGATGAGGCGATTGCAGCGACGCGCGCCATTGAAAGCGAATTGTCCGACACCTCCGAGCTCATCGAAATGGCCGAGGCTGAAGGTGACGAGGAGATGGCGAGCGAAGGCGTCGCCGTGCTCAAGGCGCTGGCCAAGCGCGCCGAGACCGACAAGGTCGCCGCGCTGCTCGCCGGGGAAGCCGACAACAACGACACCTATATCGAAGTCAATTCCGGCGCTGGCGGTACCGAAAGCCAGGATTGGGCGCAGATGCTCCAGCGCATGTACCAGCGCTGGGCCGAGCAGCGCGGCTACAAGGTCGAGCTGATCGATTACAACAGCGGCGAAACCGCCGGTATCAAGAACGCCACAATGCTGATCAAGGGCCCGCAGGCCTATGGCTGGGCCAAGACCGAAAGTGGCGTGCACCGTCTGGTGCGCATCAGCCCCTATGACAGCGCGGCGCGGCGCCACACCAGCTTTGCCAGCGTTTGGGTCTATCCGCAGATCGACGACGATATCGATATCGACATCAAGGAATCCGACCTGAAGATCGATACCTATCGCGCTTCCGGTGCGGGCGGCCAGCACGTCAACACCACCGATTCGGCGGTGCGCATCACCCATATGCCCACCGGCGTGATCGTTGCCTGCCAGAACGAACGGTCGCAGCACAAGAACCGCGCGACGGCGATGAAGATGCTCAAGGCCCGGCTGTATGAGCGTGAACTCGCCATCCGCGAGGCTGCCGCCGCCGATGTCGAGGCAACGAAATCCGATATTGGCTGGGGCCACCAGATCCGGTCCTACGTTCTCCAGCCCTATCAGCTGGTCAAGGACCTGCGCACCGGCATGACTTCGACCGCGCCCGCCGATGTGCTCGACGGCGATCTTGATCCGTTCATGGCAGCAGCGCTCAGCCAGCGGGTGACCGGCGACAAGGTCGATGTCGAGGATGCTGACTGATCAACGCGCCAACCGAATTCAGGTGCAGTCGCCTTGCCGAATATATTGAGACTGGTTGTCAGGATGCGACCGTAAAGCGCTGAATTACAGCAGGGGCGCTGGTTTCGCAACCGATGGCAGCGTCATGCGGCCCCGCAAGGTTACCGGCAGCAGGGCAAGCAGTGCGACAAGCGCGTGCCCAAACCCGGCCAGTCGCTTCAAAAAAGCGCCTCGTAACGCGCCAGCCCGGCGGCGAGATCGGCGATCAGGTCGGCCGGGTCTTCCAGCCCGATCGACAGGCGGACGATAGGCCCGCTGAAATCGAGGCTGGTGACACTGCGGCAGCCGTCCATTTTTACCGGTAGCGCCAGCGATTCAAAGCCGCCCCATGAAAAACCGATGCCGAAATGATCGAGATCGTCGAGCAGCATGCCCAGTTGCTGGCGGGTGCCGCGTTTGAGCACGAAGCCGAACAGTCCCGATGACCCGGTGAAATCGCGCTGCCACAGGGCATGACCGGGGTGGGCGGGCAGCGCCGGGTGGAGCACGCGGTCGACCGCGTCATGGCCTTCCAGCCAGCGCGCGATGGCCAGCGCGCTCGCCTCCTGCCGGTCGAGCCGCACCTGCAGCGTGCGCAGGCCACGCAGCGCCAGCGCCGCATCATCGGGCGACACGATATGGCCGAGCCGGTAGGTCGCGGCCTTGAGGCGCGACAGCAGCGCCGGGGTGGCGGTGGCGCTGCCCATCATCAGGTCGCTGTGGCCGCCGACATATTTGGTCAGCGCCTGGATGGAAATATCGCAGCCCAGCGCCAGCGGTTGCAGGCGCAGCGGCGTCGCCCAGGTATTGTCGATCAGCGTTACCACGCCGCGCGCCCGCGCCACCGCAGTAATCTCCGGGATATCCTGTATTTCAAAGGTCAGCGAGCCGGGCGATTCGAGCAGGATGGCGCTGGTTTCGGGGCGGATGAGCGCGGCGATGCCGGCGCCCAACTGCGGATCGAAATAGCGGGTGGTGACGCCCATGCGGCGCAGGATATCGTTGGCGAACAAGCGCGTCGGTTCATAGGCGCTGTCGGTTATCAGCACCTCGTCACCGGTTTTCACCACGGCGAGCAGCGCGGTGGTGATCGCAGCAACGCCCGACGGGAACAGCTTGGTGCCACCGGCACCGGGTTCGAGCGCGGTCAGCGCGTCTTCGAGCGCCCATTGCGTCGGGCTGCCGCGCCGGCCGTAATAAAGCCCGCCATCTGGGGCGGCGTTGCCGGCTTCAAGATCGGCGCAACTGTCGAACAGCATCGTCGACGCGCGCCATACCGGCGGATTGACGACGCCATCGGCAAACCCCGGCCCGCGTCCGGCATGGACCAGCCGGGTGCCGGTGGCCTGACCCGAAAGATCGGCCGGCGGCGCGCGGCGAAGACGTTTGGTCACTGCTCCGCCCCGTTGCCCGGTCAGATGCCGGTGACCACCGGGTTGGTGGCGCTGGCGCCCCATTCGCTCCAGCTGCCATCATAGATCGCCATCTTGGGGTGGCCGATCAACGTGGCGGCAAAGGCCAGCACGGCCGAGGTAACGCCGGAGCCGCAGGTGGCGACAACGGGTTTCGAGAAATCCACACCGCTGGCATCGAAAGCCGCCTTGATGGCCTCGGGGTTCTTGTAGGTGCCATCTTCGTTGAACAACTGGTCATAGGGCAGGTTCTTCGACCCCGGGATATGGCCGCTGCGCAAGCCGGCGCGCGGTTCCGGATCGGTGCCGGCAAAACGCCCGGCGGAGCGGGCATCGACGACCTGTTCGGTCTTGGCACGCAAATTTTCAGTCATCTGCTTGCTGTCGCGCACCAGGCTCTTGTCGGCCCAGACGGTGAAGTGGCGGTGGCGCACGATCGGCTTGCCGCTTTCGGTGGCGCGGCCTTCCGCGACCCATTTGGCGAAGCCGCCATCGAGGATCGCGACTTCATGGGCGCCGAACAGCGTCAGCATCCACCAGACGCGGGCGGCGGAACGCAGCGGCGAATTGTCATAGACGATGATGCGGCTGCCATCTCCCAGGCCGAGCGCCTGCATGCGGCTGGCGAATTTTTCCGGCGGTGGCAGCATGTGCGGCAGCGGCGAGGTCGTGTCCGACACTTCATCGATGTCGAAGAACACGGCGCCCGGGATATGGGCCGATTCGAATTCGGCGCGAGCGTCACGGCCGTGTTGGGCCAGGAACAGCGTCGCATCGATGACACGAATGTCGGTCTTGCCCAGTTCGGCGGCGAGCCATTCGGTGGTCACAAGCGGGTTCATTGTTCGCTCCCATATCTTCGTTGCGCGTGACATAAAGGGCGCAAGTCGGCATGTCATCCTGCGAGTGACGAGAAAAGCGACAGAATTTCACATGACTGACACATTGCACCTCGGCCAGACCTCGCAATTGCCGGCTTCACCGGCGACGGCGGTGCTGGATTATCCGGCTAATCCCCGGCCGGGGACCGATTATCTCATCCGTTTTGCGGTGCCCGAGTTCACATCCCTGTGCCCGGTGACCGGTCAGCCCGATTTTGCCCATCTCGTCATCGATTATGTCCCGGACGCGCGGATCGTCGAATCAAAGGCGCTCAAGCTGTTCCTTGGCAGTTTTCGCAACCATGCCGGGTTTCACGAGGATGTCACCGTGGGAATCGGCGTGCGCCTGTTCGACGAAATGACGCCTAAATGGCTGCGTATCGGCGGTTACTGGTATCCGCGCGGTGGCATCCCGATCGATGTTTTCTGGCAATCGGGGCCGCCGCCGGCCGGGCTTTGGCTGCCTGAGCAGGGTGTGCCGGGCTATCGCGGTAGAGGGTAAAAGCATGAAATTGCATATTTTTCGGTTGCTTTCCGGCGCGTTTGTGGGCGCGTGTGTCGGTGCGGTGGCACTGCCGGCGCTGGCGCAGGGCGCGCCGGCCCCGGCACTCGCCGGCACGATCACGGCCACAGGCGATGCGCGGCTGAAGGCGGTCTATGATGCCGAATGGCAATGGCGGCTGCGGGAATTCGCGCAGATTACCGATGGCCTGCGCAGCAAGGATGACGACCATTTCGCCAGCGTCACCCCGGCCGATTGGGCGCGGCGGTCGGCGAATTGGCAGAGTGTGCTGAACGCAATCGCGGCGATCCCCGATGCCGAATTGTCGGGCGAAGGCCGCTTGAACAAGGCGGTGCTGACCGAATCGCTGCGCGCGCAGGTGACGAACATCCGCTGGCGCACCTATGAGGCGCCGCTCAACAGCGACACCTTCTTCTGGGGCGAGGTGAAGCCCTATTCGGCGCTCGACAATGAAGCCGATTACCGGCGCTATCTTGGCCGGCTCGGCGATGTGCCGCGATGGTTTGATGAAAATATCGCCAACATGCGCGCCGGGTTGCAGCGCGGCTACACCGTGCCGCGCGCCACGCTGAAGGGTCGCGACACGACGATCGTGCCATTCACCGCTCGGGGCGTCGCCAACCCGCTCTACGATGCCTTCAAGGTCATGCCCGATTCGATTCCGGCGGCCGAACAGGCGGCATTGCGCGCCGAAGCCGTGCGGGTGATCGATTCGGCGGCGGCGCCGGCCTATGCCCGGCTGCTCGCCTTCATGCAGCAGGATTATGTTCCGGGCAGCCGCACGACGATTGCCGCGCATGATCTGCCCGATGGCGCCGCCTTTTACCGGGACCAGATCCGCGAATATACCACGCTCGAGCTGACCCCTGAGGCGATCCATGCGCTCGGACTCAAGGAAGTGGCGCGGATCGATGCCGATATGCAGGCAACGATCGCGCAGACGGGGTTCAAGGGGACATTCCCGGAATTCCTCGCCTTTTTGCGCAGTGACCCGCAATTCTATGCACGCAGCCCGAAGGAATTGCTCGGCGCCGCCGCCTATGCCGCCAAGCGGATGGACGGCAAGCTCAAGGATGTCTTCACCACGCTGCCGCGCTTCCGCTTCACGATTCTGCCGGTGCCAGATGCGATTGCGCCTATCTATACCTCGGGGCGCGGCGGGCTGACGGCGTGCCTGTTCAATACCTATGACCTGAAATCGCGGCCGCTCTACAATCTGACCGCGCTGGTGCTGCACGAATGCGTGCCGGGCCACAGCCACCAGGGCGCCATGGCGCTCGAGGCGCCCGACCGCCCGGCGTTCCGTCGCGAAACCTATTTCTCGGGCTATGGCGAGGGCTGGGGCCTGTATACCGAATGGCTCGGCACCAAATTGGGCATGTACGAGACACCCTATGAGGAGTTCGGCCGCGAAACCTTCGAGATGTGGCGCGCAGTGCGGCTGGTCATCGATACCGGGATGCATGCGAAGGGCTGGAGCCGACAACAGGCGATCGACTATCTCGCCGGGCATACCGCGCTGGCGCAGCTCGATGTCGAAAATGAAGTCGACCGCTATATCAGCTGGCCGGGGCAGGCGCTGGCCTACAAGCTCGGCGAATTGAAAATCCGCGAGTTGCGCGCGGCGGCCGAGGCCGAACTGGGGCCGCGCTTCGACCAGCGGCCCTTTCATGACAAATTGCTGTCGCTCGGGTCAGTGCCGCTGCCGGCGCTCGACAGCGAAATGCGCGCCTGGATCGCGGCGGAGAAGGCGAAGGGTTGACCCTTGTACCTCCCCCCCGGCGGGGGGAGGTGATCAGGGAATCCCGGTGACCTTGTGGGTTTGCAGGCTCAGCCGCCAGCGCGGGTGTTCGAGGCAATAGGCGATGGCAGCCATGGTGTTGGCTGCGCGGTCGGGGCCGTCCATCGGTTGCAGGAAGAAATGTTCGAACGCGAGCGCTTCGAAGCGATCCGGCATCGCCAGCGGCTGCGGGAAGACCAGTTTCAGCTCATTACCGGCTGTCAGCGCCAGCGGCGCTGCTGCCTTGGGGCTGACGCATATCCAATCGAGCCCGGCGGGTGCGGCCTGTGTGCCGTTGGTTTCCACGGCGATGCTGAAGCCGCGGGCGTGCAGCGCGGCGATCAACGGCGCATCGAGTTGCAACAAGGGTTCGCCGCCGGTGCAGACGATCAGACGATGGTCGGGCGGCGTTCCCCAACAGGCAGCGGCAGCATCGGCGAGTGCATCGGCGCTGGCGAACTTGCCGCCGCCGTCGCCATCGGTGCCGATGAAATCCGTATCGCAGAACGTGCAGACGGCGCTGGCGCGATCCTGTTCGCGGCCGCTCCACAGGTTGCAGCCGGCAAAGCGCAGGAACACGGCGCGGCGGCCGGTCTGTGCGCCTTCACCCTGAAGGGTGAGGAACAATTCTTTTACGGCGTAGGTCATCGCGATGCGATAGCGGGTAAAGCGGCCAAGCGAAACTCCTAGCGAAAGGGCCTGCGGCGGTTAGAGCGTTTTCCGACCTGTCTGAATCGAAAGGGGATTCCCAGCGGCCGTGATTTCTGATTCAGGATCCGTGCTGGTGAAGGAGGCCGGCATGGATGGGCCAACCACTATCGATGGATCTGCGTCAGCGGCTTTTGGCGGCGATTGACGAGGGCATGAGTTGCCGTGCTGCGGCGGTTCGTTTTGGTGTCGCGCCGGCGACGGCGATCCGCTGGCAGGCGCAGCGCCGCGATACCGGCAGCTTTGCTCCCAAGCCGCAGGGCGGCGACAGGCGCTCACGGCGGGTCGAGCAGCGGGGCGCGGATATCCTGGCTGTCTGGGAAGAGCGCAAGGACATCTCGCTTGAAGAGTTGCGCCAGGCGCTGATCGGCGTTGGTCTGCACGTGTCTGTGGCCGGGCTGCACCGCTTCTTCGTCCGCCGCGGCATGACGCGTAAAAAAAGACTGGCCACGCTATCGAGCAGGACCGCCCCGACGTCCTGAAGCAGCGGCAGGACTGGTTCGACGGCCAGTGCGATCTGGATCCGGAGCGCCTCGTCTTCATCGACGAAACCTGGACTGCCACCAACATGACCCGCAGCCATGGCCGCTGTGCCAGAGGCGAGCGCCTGCGGATGGGCTTCCCCCACGGTCATCGCAAGACCACCACGCTGGTCGCCGGGCTGCGAATGACCGGCATGGTCGCACCGATGGTGCTGGACGGCCCCATCAACGGCGACTGGTTCGAGGCCTATGTCGCTCAGGTTCTCGTGCCCGAGCTGCGGCCCGGCGACGTCGTCATCATGGACAATCTGTCGAGCCACAAGCGGGACGCGGTGCGCGAACGGATCGAAGCGGTCGGCGCAACACTGCGCTTCCTGCCGCCCTACAGTCCCGACTTCAATCCGATCGAGAAGGCGTTCTCGCGGCTCAAGGCCATGCTCAGAAAGATCGGCGAGCGAACCGTCTCTGGGCTCTGGGACCTCATCGGCAGCCTCGTCGACATCTTCCAACCCCGCGAATGCGCCAACTACTTCAGCTCTTGCGGATATGACCCAGACTGATCTAAAAACGCTCTAATGCATCAAAATGGGCGCAATACCGGTGGTCAGCATATGAAAAGTGTTTAACTTTAATGAGATCTGTCGATCCAGAAATGGAGTTGGTCACCATGTTTAAGAAACTATCAGCTGCACTCTTTGCGATATCCCTCGTCGCTGTCGCCCAGCCCGCTTCGGCGCAGGCGAACTGGAACGTAGTGGCAGGTTCCCCCCTTACGATTGTATCGGTAACGCTTCGGACGGCCACTACTCCAGCCTCAGTGACTGGCCAAGGCGGCTTTGTTTGGTCGTTTAACGGTTTACCCAACGGTTCCCCCGGCACCGTTGAAGAATTTGGCGCAACTTTGAACGGCAAGGCGGTTTTCCCAAAGGCCCTGGGTCCTGGTATGCGTTGCGAAGTTAATGGCCGACTGACTAGTCAATCGTCAGGTGTCATCACTAAGATCGCTTGCATAGGCTAACATTAAAACCCAGCTAGGGCCGTGCATCGTGCGGTCCTAGCACTCCCCCTTCGATCTATTGACTAAAATAAGTTGAAGGCAATTTAACCGGCAGCCCAGATACTCCTTCACTTGCAAATTCATCTTAATCTAGATGTTCGGTCCCGGGATTTGGTGGGTCGGGTCTGACGTGAAGCGGTGTGGCTCTTGGAGCCATGTTTTGCAGATGGCTTCGTATGGGGTCAGGCCCTTGAGGGTCTTGAGTCTGCGGCCAAAGTTGTAGGCGGCGACGAAGTCGCCCAGATGCTGCCTGAGCTGGTCATGCGTTTCGTAGTGATAGCGCTTGACGGTTGCTTCCTTGATGGTGCGGTTCATTCGTTCGACCTGGCCGTTGGTCCAGGGGTGGCGCGGCTTTGTGAGCCGGTGATCGATGTCGTTCTGGGCGCAGGCGAGCGCGAAGGAGTGGCAGCGGAACAGTTCTTTGTTCGCGATCGCCAGCTTGACCTCCCCGACCGCGGAGCCGGGATATTTTGGATCGGTGAAGTGGATGCCATTATCGGTGAGCACCGTGTGTACCTTGTAGGGCACGGCGGCGATGAGGTGCCGCAGGAAGTCGGCGGCGACCCTGGTGGTGGCCTTTTCGTGCAACTCGACAAAGGCGAACTTTGAGGTGCGGTCGATGGCGACCAGCAGGTAGAGCTTGCCCTGCTCGGTGCGAACTTCGGCAATGTCGATATGAAAGTAGCCGATCGGGTAGCTCTTGAACTTGCGCTTGTTAACGGCATCGCCCTCGATCGCGGGAAGCTGCGAGATGCCGTGCCGCTGTAGACACCGATGCAAGGATGATCGCGTCAGGTGCGGAATGCTGGCCTGCAGCGCGTAAAGGCAATCATCCAGCGGTAGCAGCGTGTGCCGGCGAAAAGCGACGATGACCGCTTCATCCTCGATCGACAGCACGGTCGATCGCGCGACCTTGGGTCCGGTCGGCAAATCAGCAGTGGACGTGCGCTTCTTCCACTTGGCGACGGTCTTCTGGTTGATACCGTGACGCCTCGCCAACGCCCTCAGGCTCGCTTGACTATGCTGTATCGCTCGACGGACTGCCTCAGTCGTTGTGGCGCTCCCGTGGAGTACCTGGCCCATAGCGCTTCCTTCCATTGCTGGCTGAATAATGCACCATCAAAGCCTGGGATCAAACATCTAATTAGCACTTGAGGTAGCGCAGCATGTTGTGCAAAGATTAAAGAAATAGCTTTTTTAAAATTATTTCTGACAAAATTCGGATCATTCAGAATTAGTTTGGCGCATCAGGATTGCATTTGTGAGGGGGCACAAGATGATTCGATTCCTGCTACTGATGGGTTCAGTCTCGCTGGCGCTGTCTGCGTCCCCTTCGCGGGCTCAAACAGCCAATCCACAGGTGAAGATAAAATCTTGGGTGAACGAGCGTTTTCGCGCGATTGCCTTGTCATGCGGCGTCAAGGATGAAAACGGAAAAAATTATGTGCCTGAATCTGTAGGGCGAGCCTTTGAGGATATTTGGGACCTTGATGCAGAAATAAAAACGATCGATTCTTCCGAATCGCTTTTCTTCACCGTTTTTCAAGGAGTAACGCCTGTAGGATCACAGATCGGAACATCTGAGGTGGTCCCGGAAAACTGGACAGGGTGTTAAGCTATTCCCGCTCTGAAGGATGGACGGGAATGAAGACGACGAGAAAGCGCTACAGCGCGGACTTCAAGGCCAAGGTTGCGCTGGAGGCGATCCGCGGGGACCTGACGCTGGCGGAGCTGGGCGCCAAGCACGGCATCCATCACACGATGATCGCGGCGTGGAAGCGGCAGGCGATCGACGGCATGGCGTCGACCTTTGCGGGCGCCTCGGAGGTGGCGCGGGCGAGCGGCGAGGCGGAGATCGACAAGCTGCATTCCAAGATCGGGCAGTTGGTCGTGGAACGGGATTTTTTAGCCAAAGCCTTCGGTCGATGAGCGTGGATCGAAGGCGCGGGATGATCGAGGCGGTGCACGCGGATCTGTCGATCTCGGCGCAATGTCGCCTGCTGTCGATCAGTCGATCGTCGTTCTACTATGCGCCGCAGCCTGAATCTGACGAGACGCTGGCGTTGATGCAGGCGATCGACGCGGCGTTCCTCGACATGCCCTGGTATGGCAGCCGGCAGATGGTCCGCCATCTGCGGCGCCAGGGCGTCAACATCGGCCGCCGGCGGGTGCGGCGGTTGATGACCAAGATGGGGCTGTCGCCGGTCTACCAGCGGCCGCGCACCAGCGATCCGCACCCGCAGCACCGGATTTATCCGTATCTGCTGCGGGATCTGGTGGTGGAGCGGCCAAACCAGGTCTGGTGTGCCGACATCACCTATATCCCGATGCGACGTGGCTTCCTGTACCTGGTGGCGATCATGGACTGGGCAACCCGGAAAGTGCTGGCCTGGCGGCTGTCGAACACGATGGACGTGGGGTTCTGCGTCATGGCGTTGGAGGAAGCGCTGGCGCGCTTCGGGCCACCCGACATCTTCAACACGGACCAGGGCAGCCAATTTACCAGCTTCGGCTTTACCAGCGTGTTGAAGTACGCCGATATCCGAATCAGCATGGACGGCCGCGGGCGCTGGATGGATAACGTGTTCATCGAACGCCTGTGGCGATCACTGAAGTACGAGTGCGTCTATCTCCATGCGTTCGAGACCGGTTCCGAGTTGCGCGTCGGCCTGACGCGCTGGATCGGCTATTACAACGCCGACCGGCCGCATTCGGGGCTTGCAGGCCAGACCCCGGATGAGGCTTATCGGGCGAACGAAAATCTTCCGTTGCCGGGGCATGCCCCGGCAACGGAAACACTCCTACTGGCGGCATGATAGAAACCCGGGATTAGCTTAACTTCGCCGCCAAACTGTCCAAACAGGCGGGTCCACCTCACACAAAGCCGCGCGACCCCTGGACCAACGGCCAGGTCGAACGAATGAACCGCACCATCAAGGAAGCAACCGTCAAGCGCTATCACTACGAAACGCATGA
>CAJAHV010000244.1 GCA_903939555.1 uncultured Alphaproteobacteria bacterium
ATGCCGTTCATCGATACGTCCACACCGCTCACATCGATCTTTTCATCCTTGCCGGTGAACAGATCATCATACCGCGCCAGATAGGTGCCGGTGGTCCCGATGTAACGGAAAAACGTCCCCAATGGCCCGTCGTTGTTGAAGCTGAGCGAGAGGGTGCAAATCGCGCCGCCAGCCGATTTCAGCTGGATAGACATATCCATGGCGATGCCCAGTTCCGGGTGCAGCGGCCCGGCCAGCACATTGGCCGCCACCACCGCTTCGCCGGTCTGATAGGCAAACAGATCAACCGTGTGGGCGGCGTGGTGCCACAACAGATGATCGGTCCAGCTGCGTGCTTGGCCCTTGGCATTCATGTTCTGGCGGCGAAAGAAATAGGTCTGCACGTCCATTTGCTGGATGGCGAATTCGCCCGCCGTGATGCGCTGGCGCACCCATTGGTGGCTGGGGTTAAATCGGCGGGTGTGACCCACCATGCAGACCAGCCCGGTGTGCTGCTGCATCGCGGCAACCGCTTCGGCATCGGCCAAGCTGTCGGCCAACGGGATTTCGACTTGCACATGCTTGCCTGCCGCCATGCACTGCAGCGCCTGCGCCGCATGCATCTGGGTGGGGGTGCACAGGATGACGGCATCGACATCGTCACGCGCCAGGCTGTCGGCCAGATCGGTGCAGGCGTGGCCAATGCCATAGGTTGCTGCAATGGCCTGTGTCGGCTCCAGCCGCCGGCCCACCAGCGAGGTGACACTGACACCGTCAATCAGTTTCAGCGCATCCAGATGCTTTTCGCCAAAGGCGCCAGCACCGGCAAGCGCGATACGAAGGGGTTTCACACTCATGTTACAGGCTCCAGAATGATATGACCGACGGCGGTGTTCGATGCCGGCACGTGATAATGGCGGTGCAGCGCCCGCGTGGCAGGGCCCAGCGCGCCGCGCATGATCAGCCACATCACCATTTCAATGCCTTCGCTGCCGGTTTCGCGCAGATATTCGATGTGCGGAATGCGGCGCAGATGGTCGCTGTCGCCCACCATCCCGTCCAGAAAGCGATTGTCCCATTCGCGGTTGATCAGGCCGGCGCGCGGGCCCTGAATCTGATGGCTCATGCCGCCGGTGCCCCACACCTGCACGTTCAGATCTTCCGGGAAACTGGCCACGGCACGGGCAATCGCCTCCCCCAGCGCCCAGCAGCGGTTGCCCGTTGGCGGCGGATAGGTGACGACGTTCACCGCCAGCGGAATCACCTTGGCCGGCCATTCCGGCAAAGCCCCGAAACAAGCTGACAATGGCACGGTCAGGCCGTGATCCACGTCCATCTCGTTGATGATCGTCATGTCGAATTCGTCCAAAATCAGGCTTTGGGCGATGTGCCATGCCAGTTCGGGGTGGCCGATCACATCGGGCACCGGCCGCGGCCCCCAGCCTTCGTCCGCCGGCTTGAACCGCTCGCCGCAGCCGATGGCAAAGGTCGGGATGATCTTCATGTCGAACGCCGACGCGTGATCATTGTACACCAGAATGATCACGTCGGGCTTCGTCTGCGCCAGCCATTGGCGCGTCCAGTCATATCCGGCAAACAGCGGCTGCCAATAGGGTTCATCGGTCTTGCCCAGATCCATGGCGACACCGATCGCGGGCACATGGCTGGTGGCCAATCCATTGGTGATGCGTGCCATGACTCAGTTCCCTTCCCGGATCGACCGCACGCCCTGCGGGGAACGCCCACCGGCCAGCATCATCGCCTGATAATCCGCCACGCTCATCCCCGTCATCGTGCTCACGGCCTGGACGAACGACAGGCCATCGGTGGAAAAAACCTTGGCCAAGAAATAGATGTTGCCGCCAAGATCCAGCAGCCGATTGTAATCGCGCGCCAGCACGGCTGCCCGTTGATCGTCGGTCAATGGCCAGTCGGCCAGGTAGGCGGCCTCATCGGCTTTCCAGCGCGCCCGGTTTTCGGGCTTCATCAGGCTCATGCAGAACTGGTTGAGATGATAGCCCTTGCGCGCCCGCGCCGCCGTATAGACGCGGGTGCCGGGGATATCGTCGAGTTCGGCCAGATACTGGTGAATATCCGTCATCACAGGCCGCGCTCCTTCAATTTTGTATCCAGGCGCGGGAACACCCGGCGGCTGTTGTGCTCGAATATTGCGGCGCGCGCATCATCGCTGATCGGCAGCGCATCGACATAGCGTTTGGTGTCGTCAAAATATTGCCCGGTCGTGGGATCGATGCCGCGCACAGCGCCCACCATTTCGCTGCCGAACAGGATGTTTTTCGGGTCGATCACCTCAGCCAGCAAATTCACCCCCGGCTGGTGATAGACGCAGGTGTCGAAGAACACGTTGTTCATCAGATGGCCTGACAGATCGGGCTTTTTCAGCATGTCGGCCAGTCCCCGATAGCGTCCCCAATGATAGGGCACCGCGCCGCCGCCGTGCGGAATGATGAAACGCAAGGTGGGGAAACGGCAGAACAGATCGCCTTCCAGTAATTGCATGAACGCGATGGTATCGGCAGCGATATAGTAAGCGCCGGTGGCGTGCATGGCCGGATTGCAGCTGCCCGAAACATGGATCATCGCCGGCACATCCAGTTCCACCATCGCTTCATAAAACGGGAACCAGAACGGATCGGTGAGCGGCGGCGAACGGAAATGGCCGCCGCCGGGATCGGGATTGAGATTGCAGCCGATGAAGCCAAGTTCAGTAACGCAGCGCTTCAGTTCGGTGATGGCGCTGGACAGATCAGCCTCTGGCGATTGCGGCAGCATGCACACGCCGGCGAACGCATCAGGGTACAGGCCAACAACGCGCGCAATCAGATCATTGCAGGCCCGCGCCCACGGCGCCGCCACCGACTGATCGCCCACATGAGGAGCCATGGCACTGGCGCGCGGCGAAAAGATCGTCATGTCCGCTCCGCGCTCGCGGATCAGGCGCAGCTGGTTCTTGTCGATGGTCTCCCGAATCTCGTCGTCGCTGATCGCGGGATAGGGCGGGGTCGCCGTCCCAGCCTTGTGGGCGGCCTTTTGCGCCTCGCGCCAAGCATCATGCGCCGCCGGCGCCGTGGTATAATGGCCGTGGCAATCGATTACCAATGGCTGCCTTGTCATGCGGGATTCCTTTTGTTGCCCAGCGCATCATCGATGGCCGCCAGCCGTGTATCCGCATCCAGATCAGGGGCAATGCCCATGCGCCCCAACCTATCCTGCCAACCTTGCGTGCTGCTTGCCATCGCCGGCGGCACGCCCAGCGCCGAAAGTGTGGCGGCTACCTCGGCCATTTCCTCGGCGCGGCGACCGCCATGGCTGGTCATGCGTTCCAACCGATAGGCGATATCTGCCGGCCAGCCCGGCCCCAATGACGCCAATACCTCATCCAGCACGCCGGCGCGCCGGGCCGCCACCGCACATTCGGCTGCCAGCGCCTCCATGCCCTTCACCATCACTGAACGGATCATCTTGATGGCGCTGGCCTGCCCTGTCTGGCTGCCGACAATCTTCACATTGCTGAACCCCAGCGCAGCCAGGGTCGCCGCTGCCGCCGACGCTGCCGGGCCAGACAGCAGCAGCAGGGTCGCGCGACGGCCAGGATGCACGGGTGCCATCACCGCGACATCGACATGCTGGCCGCCGGCTGCCGCAATCGCCGCGGCCGCTGCCAATTTGGTGGCCGGGGCAACGCTGTTCATGTCCAGATACAATGCGCCCGGGGCCAGAAATGGCGCAGCCGAGCGTGCGGACACCAAAGCTTGCCCGGCCGTCACCAGCGAAACCACGATGTCACCGCCGGTCACCGCCGTGCCCACGCCGTCCGCGCCCGTGACACGATTGGCAGCATAATCGGCCGCCTTTTGGGCCCGCTGGCCGGGATCATTGGACTTGATGTCGAACGAGGTCGCTGTCCAGGGCGCGCCATCGCCGGCAAAAGCCATGGCAGCCTCGCCAAAGCCAATAAGGCGCACATCAATCAGACCGTCCATGGAGCGGCGGTACCGGACGCCGCCAAGTGAGCAAATAGGTTGTGACGCGCCGCTATTCGGAAAACGGAAGTGATGCTACAGATGTCGGGCCTGCAACCCGTGCCAGCTCCGCCAGAAAGCGCCGTTGCACCGGGCTGGGGCGCCAGCCTTCACGCAGCACTACGCCAATGCGGCGGGGGATCAATGGCAGATCTGTTTCCAGCGCCACCAACAGCCCCGCATCAAGTTCGACCCGCACCTGATCGGGCGACAGCAAGGTGAGGCAATTACTGGCCGACAGCAGTTCGCGGATGGTCATCACCGAACCGCAGGCCACTGGTGCTGGCGGCGGCGCGGTCGCAAATAGCGCATGCCATTGCGCTGCCAAGGGGGAGCCTTGGCGCCCGATGATCCATGGATATTGCGCCAGATCCGGCGCCGTGCTGGCACGGCCCGCCAGCGGATGATCTGCTCTGGCGATCACCGCCAATCGGTCCTCGATCAACGGCCATTGCACCAGATCGGGCAGCGACGGTTCGCGCAGTGCGCCAATCATCAAATCGATGGCGCCGTCTCGCAAAGGTTCTACCAGGTCAGTCCACGCACCCTCAACCACATCCACCTTGATGCCGGGAAAGGCGGGCAGCACGCGGGCCAGCGCCGCCGGCAACAGGCGCGCCCGTGACAGCGGCATGGCCCCCACCACCAGACGCACAGATGCGTCGGCAGGCAACAGCGTCTCCAGCCCAGCCGCAAGTTCGGCGGCGGCCAAGCGAAACTGCCGTGCCAACGCCCGCCCGGCGGCGGTGAGCGCCACGCCGCGCGCGCGTCGTTCTGTAATGGCCCCGCCGGCCAGTCGTTCCAGTTCGCCTACGGCCCGGTGCAGCGCCGGCTGCGAAAGGCCCAGTATCGCTGCAGCGGCGACATAACTGCCGGCATCAGCCAGCGTGATGAAGGCGCGCATCTGCGCCATCGAAAGATGGTTCACCGGGTTGAAACCGCGCCGGCCTGAACGCGCCAACGCCGTGGCCAGCCGCTGTTCCGCCGCCATGATGCGCTGCACCAGCGCCGACCCGGCTAGTGTCGGAACCATGCCGCCTGGATGACGATCGAACAGGCGCAACCCCAGTCGACGTTCCAGTTGCGCCAGACCCTGCGCTAACGCCGGTTGGCTGATGCCGATGCGCGTCGCCGCCGCGCTCATGCCACCAGCCGCCGCCACAATCGGCAGCGCGCGCACATGGCGCAGGTTCAGCTGATACAAAAGCTCCACCATCAGACTTAACCATGCCTTATGGACAATTTGCAATTCCGTCTTTGCCGGCGCCGCCAGTTGCGGCAGCCGGATCGCCAAAGCGGGGAGTCAGTTATGGCCGGAATTGTAGTTCAAAATATCGAACGGGCAGATGCCGCCGTTATCGACGGCCTTGCCGCCGCCGGTGTCGCCACCGTCCACGAAGCGCAGGGCCGCACCGGTCTGCTGGGTGCCCGCCTCCGCCCGATTTACCCCGGCAGTCGCATTGCCGGCAGTGCGGTCACCATCTCCGCACCGCCGGGAGACAATTGGATGCTGCACGTTGCAATCGAACAATTGCAGGCCGGCGACATCCTGGTGCTTGCACCCACATCTCCCTGTGAAGATGGCTATTTCGGTGATCTGTTGGCCACATCGGCACAGGCCCGTGGTTGCCGGGGGCTTGTGATCGATGCCGGTGTGCGTGACGTTCGTGACCTGCAGGAAATGGGCTTTCCGGTGTGGTCGCGCGCCATTTTTGCCCAAGGCACGATTAAGGCCACACTGGGCAGCGTCAACGTGCCGATCGTTTGTGCAGGCGCATTGATCCAGGCAGGCGATGTGATCGTCGCTGACGACGACGGCGTCTGCGTCGTCCCGGGCGCCGATGCCGCCGCTGTGCTGGTCAAGGCAAAGGCGCGCGAAGCCGCCGAAGCCGGCAAGCGCGCCCGGCTGGCCGCCGGCGAACTCGGTCTCGATATCTATGCAATGCGCGACAAGCTTGCGGAGATGGGCCTGAAATATGTCTGACCCTGTGCCCTGCCTCTGGATGCGTGGCGGCACTTCCAAGGGTGGCTATTTTCTGGCTGCAGATCTGCCGGCCGATCCGGCTGCCCGCGATGCGCTGCTGCTGCGGGTGATGGGTTCGCCCGATCCGCGCCAGATCGACGGGATGGGCGGCGCGGATCCGCTCACGTCAAAGGTGGCGGTGGTGCGCCGGTCAGACAGGCCAGGCATCGATGTCGATTATCTGTTCCTGCAGGTGTTCGTTGATCAGGCCATCGTCAGCGATGGTCAAAATTGCGGCAACATTCTTGCCGGAGTGGGCCCGTTTGCCATTGAGCGCGGGCTGGTGGCAGCGAACGCAGACGTCACGCCGGTTGCGATCTTCATGGAAAATACTGATCAGGTGGCCGTGGCGCAGGTGCAGACACCCGGCGGCCGCGTGACCTACAGCGGCGATGCTGCCATCGATGGCGTGCCCGGCACCGCCGCGCCCATCGCGTTGATGTTCCGCGACACCGCGGGCTCCACGTGCGGCGCGCTGCTGCCGACTGGCAATCTGGTCGATCACGTGGCCGGCACCAAGGTCACGCTGATCGACAACGGCATGCCCTGCATCATCATTCTGGCCGAAGATATGGGCATCACCGGTCACGAAAGCCGGGAAGCGCTGGACATAAACACCGGACTGAAGACCCGGCTGGAGGCGATCCGGTTGGCAGCAGGGCCGTTGATGAACCTGGGTGACGTGACAGACAAATCGGTACCGAAAATGATGTTGGTGGCGCCGCCGGCGGCAGAGGGCAGTCTAGCTGTGCGCAGCTTCATCCCGCACCGCTGCCACGCCGGCATTGGTGTTCTGGGTGCTGTCAGTGTCGCTACGGCCGCATTGCTGCCGGGCAGTCCTGCTGCTGCCGTGGCTAATCTACCGACCGGCTCGATCAAGACGATCGTGATCGAACATCCCACCGGGGTGACGGAGTGTGTCGTCACCGTGGACGATGCGGGCCAAGTGGTGGAAGCTGGCATGTTGCGCACGGCAAGGCTGCTGATGGACGGAAAGGTGTTTGCATGAACGCACGGGTGAAAAGCTGGACCGACGCGCCGTCCGTGCCGCGCTTTGTGCCGCCGCCGGGCGCGGTGG
This sequence comes from uncultured Alphaproteobacteria bacterium, assembly GCA_903939555.1. GTDB lineage: Bacteria > Pseudomonadota > Alphaproteobacteria > Sphingomonadales > Sphingomonadaceae > Sandarakinorhabdus. Next base: position 7,124 of record CAJAHV010000244.1, read on the forward strand.
ATGCGCATTGCCACGTGTTCGGACCGATGGCGCAGTTTCCGTTCAGTGCAAAAGCCAAATATCTGCCTGAAGATGCCGGTCCTGAAATGTTGTTTGCGCTGCGCGACCGGCTGGGCTTGTCGCGCAATGTTATCGTACAGGCCAGTTGCCACGGGACCGACAATGCCGCCACGCTTCACGCGATCGCCGCATCAGGCGGCCGTGCGCGCGGCGTGGCGGTTGTGGACCCAGACATCGGTGACAAGGAACTCGATGCTTTGCACGCCGGCGGCATCCGCGGCATCCGCTTCAATTTCCTCAAGCGCCTTGTTGATGATGCGCCCAAGGACAAGTTTCTCGCGGTGGCGCAGCGCATTGCACGGCTGGGCTGGCATGTTGTCGTTTATTTCGAGGCGGATATTCTTGCCGAACTGCGCCCGTTTCTGGATGCGCTGCCGGTGCCCATCGTCATTGATCACATGGGCCGGCCAGATGCCGGGCAGGGGCCGCATGGCGCCGATATGACTGCACTTCGGGCGCTGCTCGACAGTCGCGATGACATCTGGGTGAAGGTGACCTGCCCTGACCGGCTCGATATGCAGCCTTGGGATGATTTCGCCCGCGCCGTGGCGCCGCTGGTGGCGGATTATCCTGCCCGCGTTCTGTGGGGCACCGATTGGCCGCATCCAAATATGGAACATGCCATTCCCGACGACGGCGCGCTTGTTGACATGATCCCCCGCATCGCCCCGACGCCCGCCCTGCAACAGTCGTTACTGGTAAACAATCCCATGCGGCTTTACTGGCCGAACGACGAAGTTTGAATATTCGCAGGTGTGATTTAGCGGCTTGCGCGCGGCCTAGTCTGGACTGTCTGGTACATAACTGATGCAATGAGCCGATCAGCCGTGAAATGGCGGCAGTTGAGCTTCTTGCTATGGGTCAGAAGCACATGTGTTTTGTATGGGAGGCGCGTCCGCTTCGTCGCTTGATTTGCTTACGTTTGTGCCGAGCAGGCTTTAACGACGCGTCTGAGAGAGTTTGTCCGAAGGCTCTACTCCACCGCCAACATCCCAATGCGAAACAATGAGATGTTGGTCGCGCTGTCAGACTGATTTCAACTCGTCTTAGATGGTCGCGGCATCCGCCAAGCCGTGCGGCTTCGGGCACATGATTGCCTTGCCCTCAGCATGGGCTCTGCAGGGCGGGTCCGTGCCGCCGCGCCAAGCTCACACTGGCAGGTCAACGAAGTTTTCTGCCAAATTCATCTGCGCGCTGCGGCTGCGGGCGATATGATCGAGTTCGGCAAGTTGCAGGGCGCGATCGAAGCCGCTGTCGTCGGGAACGCGGTGCGGCAAGCGGGTGAGATGCCAGCTGAAACGCACGGATTGCTACACCCGCGCCAGCCCCTTGCCGGCATAGGCTGCCACGCCGTCGCCATCCCCATGTTCATACCAGCTGATTACCGCCTGCGCGGTGTAATGCACATCGCTGGCGGCTAGATTGAGGCCCTTGGCGCCGGAGACTGGCACGATATGGGCGGCATCCCCGCATAGCAATAGTTGGCCTTGGCGCATCGGTTCGAACATGAACGAGCGCGGCGGCGCGAGGCATTTCTCGATCGCCGTCCCGCGCGTGATGCTGGCCGCCTCCTGCGTGCTGAGCCGGATCGCCAGTTCATGACACAAGCGATCTTTGGGCTAATCATCCATCCGATTGCCGGTTGGTACATCAATATAATAGCGGTTGCGCGTCGGGCTGAGTATCGACGCAAGGGCAAAGCCGCTGGCATGTTTGGCATAAATCAGTTCCCGGTGGCACGGCGACACATCGGCCAAAATGCCTAGCCAGCCGTAGGTATAGACGCGTTCATGGACCACGCTGGCCACAGCCGGGATTGCGCAGCGCGACACGCCATGAAAGCCATCGCAGCCGACGATAAATCGGCATCGATCCGAAGATCGCTGCCATTGTGCAGGCATGCCAACCGTGGCCGGTCGCTTGTCACCTCGTCCAGCACGATATCCGATACCTGCCAGCGCACGTCTGGGCCGCGCGCGTCGTCCGCCGCGATCAGGTCGCGCTGGATTTCGGACTGGCCATACACCGGCACCGTTTGCCCGGCGACATCTATGCGGTTCAGCTGCTCTCCATCGGCGAGGCTAAAGCCGCTTTCTACCGGGCCTTCGGCACGCAGCTTTGAATCGAGGCCGAGCTGAGCCGTGATATCCACCGTCACCCGTTCGAGCACCCCGGCGCAGATGAGGGCCTGCACATGATCGCTGGCCTGGCGTTCGAGCACCACCACGGCAAGGCGAGCGGCATGTAGCATATGCTGCCAGCATCAACCCGGCAGGCACCGCGCCGATTATAGCGATCTGCGTGCGCATTAGGCGCGACGTTCGGCTGGCGCATGGCGCGCGATCAGCGCCAGCGCCATCAGTGTGATCGCCATGCCAGCCGCCAGGGTGAGGAAATAGGCGCTCCAGCCGCCGGCCAGCACGGCTGCGCCGACAAAGCTGCTTATAATGGCGCCGTTGCGGCCGAAGCCCGATGCGGCGCCCACGCCAGTGGCGCGCTGGCGGGCCGCATAAATGTGCGATGCCAGCGCATAAAGGCTGGTCTGCACGGCATTGATGAACGCGCCTTCGATGGCGAGCAGCGCCAACAGCGTGCCTGCGGGGATGGCGCCATCGGCTGCGGCCAAGCCAAGCGCCATCAGCACGCCGCCGGCCGCCATCGCCAGCATCACCCGGCGAGATCCGTACGCCGGGATCAGCAGCGCCGCGGCAATCGCACCCACCACGCCGCCAATGTTGAAGGTGGCCACGCCCAGGCTGGCCTGCGCAATGCTGAGCCCGGCATCGCTGAGCAGGGTCGGCGCCCAACTGAACACCATGTAGGTGATGAGCAGACAAGCGAAGAAGGCCGTCCACAAAAGGCAAGTGTCCATGCGCAACGGCGGCGTGAACAGGCCGCCAAGGCCGGTGCGCGCAGGAGCAAGCGGCGCGGCGAAGCTTGTGTCGCCATCAGCGCGCAGGCCGATCCGCTGCAGGATTGCGATCAGCTCAGCGCGGCGCGCCGGCCTGTCGGCCAGATATTGCGGCGATTCCGGCAGCAACCGCCACAGCAACAGCGCCACCAGCGCCGGCAGGATGCCGCCGATCAGGAACAGGCTCTGCCAGCCATAAGCGGGCAACAGCGCCGCCGCGACAAAGCCGCCACCCACGCCGCCGAGCGGGATGCAGACAATGCCCAGCGTGACCGCCAGACTGCGCCGGCGGCGCGGCGCATATTCGGCCAGCAAGGTGGCCGCATTCGGCATGGCAGCGCCCAGGCCGAGCCCGGCGACGGCGCGGAGCAGCGCCAGTTGCGGCACGGTTCCGGCCAGCACGGTTAGGCCTGTGGCGGCGCCGAACAGCAGCACGCTGGCGATCAGCGCCGGCCGCCGGCCGAAGCGATCGCCCACCAGACCGCCGCCCGCCGCACCGATCACCATGCCGGCATAGCCAAGCGCAAACACCGGGGCGAGCGCAGCGCGCGTGGTGCCCCATTCCCGGATCAGCACCGGCACCACGAAGCCGAGCAATTGATTGTCGAAGCCATCGAGGATAATGGCGCTTGCGACGAGCAGAATCACCGCCTTCTGCCAGCCGCTCCATGCGGCCGCATCAATGTTGGCGGCAATATCGAACGGCACGTCAGACGCCATCGGTGTGTTCTGGTTCAAGGCATCGCCCCTACTCGTTTCAGCCCGGCCGGACGGACGAGCGACGGCCGGCGGCAATCCATAGCCCAGCAATTGATGATTTACCCTAGGCGATGGTAGAATTCACATGCAAGGCGTGATGCACTAAGATTACGCTGCCATTGTCACGCAAACGCCTATCATCGGGCGCGTGTGGCCGCCGTGTGCGCTGTCAGGGAGAATGTTGATGCGGGCGGGTACGTTGATGGCAACAGGTCTGGCCTTAGGGCTGGCCGTGGCCTCGCCCTTGTTGGCACAAGCCGCCGCGCCACCGCCGGCAGCTGAGATTGAGGATCTGCCGATTCTGGGCTTGGCGCAGGTAAGCGTGAGCGTGAGCGATCTCGCCAAGGCCCGCACTTTCTATGGCGACGTGCTGGGCTTTGCCGAGGCCTTCACACTGAGGAACAAGCGCGGCATAATCAGGTCTGTCTATTTCAAGGTCAACGATGAGCAGTTCATCGAGCTGCTGCCCGCGGCCAAGGCGGAACTAGTGCGCCAGACGCGGCTGGTGGTGCAGGCGTCGGACCTGAAGAAGTTGCACACCATCTATGCTGCACAAGGGCTGGCACCCGGCGAAATCAGCAAGGGTGCGGACGGCAATCCCATATTCCGCCTTACGGCGCCGAACGGCACCGCGCTGGACTTCATGAATTATGTGCCTACATCACGGCAGAGCCGGTTGAAGGGAAAACTACTCGGCGAGAACCGCATTTCCACCCGGCTGCTGCACGCCGGCACGATGGTGCGCGATGAGCCGACCAAGGCGTTTTTCCGCACGCTGGGCTGGGGGAGGCTGCTGCCCGGTCCGCGCGGCGATTATATCGAAACCCCGGCGAGCGATCGCAATCTGGAAACCAAGAACCCGCCGCTCGATCCGGAAAACCCGGCGACGCTGCCGCAATACACGCGGGAGGTTTATGGTGCGGTCTATCATTTCGCACTGGAGATCGACGACATGCATGGCGCGCGCGAAGCGCTGAAGCGGCGCGGCGGCTTTGATGATGTGCGGCTGCGCACGGCGGTGGGCAACAATCGGCACTGGCTGATCCATCTTTTCGACGGCGATGGCTCGCGGGTGGAATTGATGAGCAAGGATGTGGTGCCCGCCGAGATCCCGGCCTTTTCGGTGATGCCGCCGGGGCCGCCCGGCCCGCCGATCCTAGCCACGCAGCGGGGGGTTTATCCATGGCCATGATGCGCGTTCTGTTTGTGGCCAGCCTGTTGGCGGGCGCTGCTGCCGCGCAGCCGGCGGCGCCATCGGGCGCCCGGCCGCCGCGCTATGTGGAGCCAGCGCCCTATGACTTTGCTACACACGAAGGCTGGCAAATGATGTTCAACGGGCAAAGCCTGCGCGGTTGGGTAGGCCAAATGGACGCCTGGCGCGTCGAGAATGGCGCCATCGTTTCGTCCAGCGATGGCCAGGGCGCGGCTGGCAATGCCCCTGTCTATCTGTTCTGGGCCGGGGGGGAGCTCAAGGATTTCGAATTCAAGACCGAGATCAAACTGGAAGGCGCCGGTGCCAACAGCGGCGTGCAGTTTCGCGCGCAGTTGCTCGGCACGACCGATAAGCCCGGTTCGGAGTGGGAGTCCTTCGGCTATCAGGCGGATTTCGATTTTGCCAACACCCAGACTGGCGCCTTGATCGAATGCTGCGCCGGCCCGCGCCGCGGCCCGCGCCCACGCCAGTTTCGCGCCGGCATGGGGCTGGCGTTGCATGTCGCTAACAGTGATGCGTCGCCGGCTGGCGGGATGATCTTGGGGACGATCGCCGCGCGCAACGAACTAGAACGCAGCATTAAGGTCGGGGACTGGAACCAGCTCCACATCATCGCGCGCGGCCACACCATGCTCTATTTTCTGAACGGCCGGCTGATGTCGTTGGTGACCGACGATGATCCACAGCGCTTCATGGCCAGCGGCCGGCTCGCCATCCAGTTGGAAGGCAGCGGCGCGCGCAAGGTATCCTATCGGGGCCTTTGGCTGAGAACCTGGCCGTGATCAGTCCGGATCGGGCAGTCGTTCGGCGCGGTTGACCACGAACACATATGACAACACGCCCAGCATCGCCATCGCACCGACATAGACCAGCCCGAGATAGAAAGATCCGGTCTGCCCTACCGTCACGCCGATAACGATCGGGGTAATGATGCCGGCAAGGTTGGTGCACAGGTTGAACAGCCCGCCGGTCAGCCCCGCCAGCTTGGCCGGCGCCAGTTCGGAAATCAGCGTCCAGCCCAGATTGGACATGCCCTGCCCGAAGAAGGCGATCGACATCACGGCGATCACCGCCGTATCGCTTTCCAGCCAGATCGCAGAGGTGATGACGGTGGAAAGCAGCAGCCCGGTGACCACCGGCAGCTTGCGCGCGAAGGTCACGCTGCGCCCGGCGCGCAGCACGCGATCCGAAAGCTGCCCGCCGACCAACACACCCACCGACGCCGCTATAAAGGGCAGCATGGCAAAGACTCCGGCCTTCATCCAATCCATTTGGCGTTCGGTAGCCAGATAGGTCGGGAACCAAGTGAGGAAGAACACCAGGGTGCTGTTGGTGGCAAACTGGCCGATGGAAGCACCGATAAGGCTGCGCTGCCGAACCAAGTAGCTGACATCGCTCCAGCGGAAGGCCCGCGGCTCGGCCTTGGCGGTCAAGGCGCCATCGGCTCGGATCAGCGCTAGTTCGGCCTCATTCACCCATTTGTGCTCGGACGGATCGCGGTACAGGCGATGCCAGATCAGTCCGAACAGGATGCCGATGCCGCCGACAATCCAAAACAGCGCTCGCCAGCCCCAATTGGTTGCCATCCAGAACAGTAAGGGACTGCAGAAGCCAATCCCGAAATACATGCCAACCGAATAGATGGAGTTGGCCCGCGCGCGCTCGCCACGCGGGAACCAGGCGATCAACACACGGCTGTTGGCCGGGAAGCATGGCGCCTCTGCCACGCCCAGCCCCAGCCGCACCAGAATCAGCATGGCGCTGGATCGCACGAAGCCCTGCATCATCGTGAACGCCGACCAGCCAATCAGCGCCAGTGCATAAGTGACGCGCGTGCCGAAGCGATCGAGGAAGACGCCACCAGGCACCTGGGCGATGGCATAGCTCCAGGAAAAAGCCGCGAACACCAGGCCCATCAATTCCGGGCCGATCGCGAGTTCCTTGCTCATGGCCGGTGCAGCGACGCCGAGCAGGGTACGGTCCAAGTAATTCAGCGCCGTAGCGATGGCGACCAGCGCCAGCATCGCGTGACGGGCGCGGGTGGGGCGCTGCGCAGCGGCGGTCATTGCGCGTCGCGACGTTCAAGGATGTAAGCGACAGCATAAGGCTGCACGATCTGATTGGCAAAGCCCGCCGCCGAGATGGCTGCCTCGATGGGCGCCGCCGCGGCTTGCGCTTCGGGCAAGCCGATTGTTTCAACAAACAGTACTAGATCGAATGGAGCTTCGTGCATCGGCGGGCGCAGTTCGGTTTCGGAGGTCTTTTGTCCCGAAACGGCCGGTCGCGCCGCCGCCAGATGCACAGCGCTGATTAGATCATGCTGTTCCAGAGCGGCGATCACCGGCTGCAAGCGCGCGGCCGCATCGGCTTCGTTCAGCCCGGCTGGCAGATTGAAGCGCGAGGTGACCAGCCCACCGCCGACACCGCGGCCGCCACTGTGCAGCTGCGTGCATGCCATGCGCAGGAAATTGCGGAAATGCGGCGCCACAACCCGCGTCCAGTCGGTCGGGTTGTTCAGGCTGCGCTGATATTCGGCAGACACAAAGCTGTCTGGCGTCTCGCCTTCATAGCAGGTGAAATAGACTTGGCGATCGAGCCCGCGATTGATGCCGCGGCGCGACCGTAGGAAGCCGGGATGATCCAGCCGCTCCGGCATGTGTTGCTGGGTGTGCCAGCGATTATACTCGGCGTCCGCCTCTGCCGCGATATCGTGCCACATGATGACGAAGGCCGTGCCCTTTAGCGACATGCTATTTCCCGTCTGCTGCAAAGCTGCGGCGGGTGGGAGCAGCCTGCTCCCACCCGCCCCTGATCAGAAGGCCTTCGAGATTTCGAAAGTCAGGATGCGGCCGAACACATTGTGGACATTGAGATCGGTCGCCGTCGGCACGCCGCCTTGGTTCTGCGTGCTCAGCACCAGCGGCGGTGCTTTGTTGGTCATATTCTGCGCGCTGAGGGTGAAACGGGTGCCGGCAAACGCTCCTCCCTTCACCTGCGGTGCGTAGGTCAGAACCAGATCGAAGGTCGTCCACGACGGCACATTCTGGTTGGGCACCCGCACCCCGGCCACGGTGGGCGTCAGGTTGTTGAGATAGCCGCCGATATAATTGGCGGCGAAAAGCCCGGAGAAACCATCCTTGGACAATCCGGCCGAGAAGCGGCCGCGCGCACTGATCTGTTCGCCGATGGTGTCGATGGCGTTGAGCAGCGGTGCGCCCGGCAGCAGATTGCGCTTCAGCCCAAGGATCTTGGTGAAGGACCCGTTCAATGACAGAGTACCGGCCGGAGTTTCGCCGACATAGCTGGCGAGCAGATCCAGCCCGCGCTGTTCGACCTGGCCAAGATTGTTGGTCGAACTGTCCAGGATGCCGACAAGCTGGCAATCATTCGCGGTGGTGGGCGGGAAGCTGCCGCGTGCGTTCAGATAGCGCAAATAGGCGGGATTGTAGGTCGCATATTGCGGCGCGCCCGGATTGCCGTTCACCGATCCATTGACACAGGTGGACGGCTGTCGCGCCAGCGTGATGAACGGCTGATACAGGGCGAAATTGGCCGCACTGGTCAACGCCGAGTTCGCCGCCGGCAGCGCCGAGATGCGATCACGGTAGACGACGCTGTAATAGGTCGCACCCAGCTTCAACCCCGGCACAAAGGATGGCGTGTAGTCCGCTCCGAGCGAATAGATCTTGGCGGTTTCCGGCCGCAACTGATTGAAGCGGAAACTCGACACGAGGAACAGCGAGGTGCCGTTCGACGCGTTGCTGATCGGAATCTGCGGATTATTCAGATTGTTGGTGAGGAAGGTGCGGTTAGCCGCGCCCACGACGTTGAAGTTGGTTTCGGCCAGCGTCGGCGCGCGGAACGAGGTGCCATAGGAGCCGCGCAGTTGCAGATCTTCGAACGGCCTCCAAGTCAAGCCGAACTTGGGATTGGTAGTCGAGCCGAAATCCGAATAACGATCATGACGGATGGCGGCCGACAGATCGAGCTTGCGAAACAGCGTCGTCTGGTTGTCCGGCCCGAACAACGGAATGAACACTTCACCGAAGGCCGAAGTCACGCTGCGGTTACTATTGGCAAAACGGAACACTTCCAGTGTGGTGGTTGGATTGAGCGTGTAATCGGATTGCTGCTTGTAGAAGGTCTTGGTGTATTCACCGCCCACGGCCACCCGCACCGCACCGCCCGGCAGGGTGAACAGCGTGCCGTCGATCTTGGGCAGGAAATCCCACATTTCGTTGCGGACCTTCTGGATGAACACCCCGAAGATCTTTTCCGCGCTCGGCTGCGGGCCCTGTAGATAGGGATTGAACAGGTTGGCCGTGGCCGGCTGCGCGATGGTGCTGGTCAGGATGGTGTTGGCCTGCGGCTGGCATACGGCGCAGCCTTGCGACACACCCCAGCCGGCGCCCACGGTCAGTCGGAAATTGCTGAACAGGCCGACCTTGTAATCGAACAGGATATTGCCGGTGTTTTCGTAATCGTTGCGGTTCAGCGGGCGATCAGGGTTGTTCAGCCGGAAGTTGTAGACGATCGACTGGCTGCCGGTGCCTAGGCCCGGCACGAAATATGGGCTGTTGCTGGGGATGGCCACCGCGATCGACTGGAAGGCGCCATCTCCCTGGCCGCGCGCCTCGTTGGTGCGGCGGTTGAACATGCCGGTGAGCGACACTTCACCGAGATCGCCGAAATCCTGCGTCACCCGTACCAGGGAACTGTAGCGCCGGCGGGCCGTATAATAATCTTGGAAATCGGCCGAATCGACCAATGACGGTGTGCCGCGCAGCGCCTGCACTTCGGCGGTGGTGGGCGTGCGGCCGTTCAGATTGCTTGGCAGACCAAAAACCGTGTTGCCCTGCAACAGCGCGCCGGTTTGGCCGACCGCGTTGAAGACGGTGCCTTGCAGGCGGTTGTCGTTGCCGCCGAAGGGGCGCAGATCGGCGCGCAGTTGTGGAATGTCGCTCTGGGTGACGCGGCTGTTGCCTTCATAGCCAAGCGCCACAAGCACGCCGCCCCCACTCCATTTGCGTGACAGCACGGCATTGACTGCGGCCTGGTTGTACAGCGTATCCGTGTAACGCGCCGTCACCTCGGCACCATCGAACGGCCGCCGGAAGATATAGTTGACCACACCGGCGACGGCATCGGAGCCATAAATGGCCGACGCGCCATCGGTGACCACCTCCACCCGTTCAATGGCGCCGAACGGGATGGTGTTAGGATCCGGGATCAGATTCTGCACACCTTGGGACACGGTGCGGTGGCCATCGAACAGCAGCAGCGTGGCGTTGTTGCCGAGGCCGCGCAGGTTGACACCTGCGGTGCGTCCACCGCTGTTGCCGAGCGTGGCGCCGAGCGAGGAGCCCTGCGGCAGCTGCGCAATCAGCGCGCTGGAATCGCGCAGTCCGCTTTGCAGGATCGTGTCACGGCTGATGTTGACCGTGGCGGAACCGACCGGGGCAACGCCGCGGATAGCAGTGCCGGTGACAATGAGCTCGGCCTCGGCATTTTCATCGTCATCAGCAGCAGTGGGC
>CAJAHV010000245.1 GCA_903939555.1 uncultured Alphaproteobacteria bacterium
GATTTCGGCTAGGAGGCCGGCTCTCGCCCCCCTGCGACACTGGGTAACAGCAGCAAGACAGTTTTCGATTGACGATTTGCGTATTTTAGGCAAAGAATTTCTACGAATAACGCGGCTCAATATGACTTGAGTCGGTGCTTGTAAGTGAAGGAGCCCTGCTATGGCTACAGTTCGCGCGATCCGCACCCAGGCCGGGCCGAGCCCGACCCCGGAAGAACTCGTCGATCGCGCTCGCGCGATGATCCCGGTGCTCAAGGCGCGGGCCAAGCAATGCATCGCCGATGTGAAGGTGCCTGACGCCAGCATCGCCGACATGCAGGAAGCCGGTTTCTGGAAGATCCTGCAGCCGCGGCGCTGGGGTGGTTATGAAATGAACCCCAATGTCTTCTTCGATGTGCTCAAGCTGGTATCCGAAGGCTGCATGTCGACGGGCTGGGTGCTCGGCGTTGTTGGTTGCCACCCCTATGAAATAGCCCTGATGCACGACCAGGCGCAGCGCGATGTCTGGGGCGAGGATGATTCGGTGCTGGTGTCCTCCTCCTATCAGCCGGTCGGCAAGGTCGAACATGCCGATGGCGGTTTCCACCTGACCGGGCGCTGGGGCTTTTCCTCGGGTTCCGAACATTGCCAATGGGTGCTGCTCGGCGCGCTGATCCCGTCGAAGGACGCCGGCGGCCCGCCCGAAATGCGCACCTTCCTGGTGCCGCGTGCCGATTATACGATTGAAAAGACGTGGGATACTTTTGGCCTGCGCGGCACTGGCAGCCATGACATCGTCGTCGATCGCGCCTTTGTGCCCGATTATCGCACCCACAAGGCGGCGGACGGTTTTCTGTGCACCAACCCCGGCCAGGAAGAAAATGACGGGCCGTTGTTTTCGCTGCCTTGGGCGCAGATCTTCCTGCGCTCGGTGTCGACCGCCGCGCTTGGCGGCACCCGCGCCGCGGTCAAGGCCGCTGTCGCTATCGCCGAGGACCGGGTGTCGACCAACACCGGCAAGGTATCGAAGACCGATCCGATCCTGATGGCCAGCATCGCCAAGGCCTATGCCCAGATGGAGGAGATGGAGCTCGTCCTGCGCCACAGCTTCGACGACATGATGGAGGGCGCTGCCGCCGGCCGGCCGCTGACGCTCGAACGCCGCGCGATGAACCGCTATCATTCCTCGACAGTGGTGCGCCGCTGTGCCGATCTGGTCGGCGAGATGCTGCCGTTGCTCGGTGGCCGGGCGATCTACATGTCCAGCCCGATTGTCCAGCCCTGGCTCGATATCAGCGCGGCGCGGGCGCATGTCGCCAATGATCCGAACAATATGGCCGGCGACGTCGTCGGCAGCTTGATGGGACAGCCGCCGACGTTCATGTTCATGTGACGACAGCCGCCGACAGACCCGCAACGGGCGCGGCATCACGAGCTTTGGGGATTTCATGACAGCATTGCAGACGGCGCGTTACACCGTATCGGGCGAGCATGAGATCTGCATCCAGGAGGCGGGCGATCCCGCCGGCCCGGCCGTGGTGTTCATCCACGGCAGCGGCCCGGGCGCATCGGGGGCATCGAACTTCCGCCAGAATATCGATGCCTTTGTCGCGGCCGGTTACCGGGTCATCCTGCCCGATCTGATCGGCTATGGCGCCTCGTCGAAGCCGGTCGGCATCGATTACACGCTCGACCTGTTCACCGACACGCTGCACGAGGCGCTAACGCAGCACGGCGTGACACGGGCGACGCTGGTCGGCAACTCGCTGGGCGGCGGCGTGGCGATCCAGATGACGCTCAATGCGCCCGATTTCACCGAAAAACTCGTGTTGATGGCGCCGGGTGCGGTTGCCGAACAAATGAGTTATTTCACCATGCCGGGCATCGCCAAGATGGTGTCGGGCTTTGGCGGGCCGGATTTCAACCTTGCCGAACAGCGCCGGTTGATCGGCAATCTGCTCCACCCCGATTATGCCGACAGGATTCCCGAAAGCCTGGTCGCCGAACGCTTTGCCGTGGCGCGGACCCAGCCCAAGGATGTGCTGGCGCGGATGAAGACGCCCAATCTCGGGCTGCGGCTCCACGAGCTCAAAAAGCCGATTTTCGTGATGTGGGGGCTGAACGACGAATTCTGCCCCGAAAGCCATGCCCGGCTGTTTCTCGATGCCTGTGACGATGTGCGGGTCATCACCTTCGCGCGCACCGGCCATTGGGTGCAGGTGGAACGCGCCGCCGAATTCAACGCCTATGCGCTGGCGTTCCTGGCGGCATGAACAAGGCTGCGTTCCATGGCGAGGAACTTTATCGCGCCCTGCGCGACCGCCGCACCGTCGCGCCGCTGATCGCGCGGGATCCGTCGCTGACCATCGCTGATGCCTATGCGATTTCATTGGATGCGCTGGCGCGGCGCCGGGCCGATGGCGAGCGGGTTGTCGGCAAGAAGATCGGCGTCACTTCCAAGGCGGTGCAGGACATGCTCGGCGTTCACCAGCCCGATTTCGGCTTCCTGACCGATCGGATGTGGGTGCCCAATGTCGATGGCGTTGCTGAAATCGATATCGCCGCGCGCGGCCTCATCCAGCCGCGTGCCGAGGCGGAAATCGCCTTCATCCTGAAATCGCAGCTGGTTGGCCCCGGCGTCACCGCTGCTGATGTAATCGCGGCGACGCAGAGCATCGCGCCGTGCTTCGAGATCGTCGACAGCCGCATCGCCGACTGGCAGATCGGTATCGTCGATACGGTTGCCGACAATGCCAGTTGCGGGGTTTTCGTCATCGGCGATGCCCGTGCCGACGCCGGCGCGCATGATCTGCCGGCGCTGCATGTCACCGTCACCAAGAACGGCCAGCCTTTGTCGGAAGGCTATGGCGCCGCGGTGCAGGGTTCACCCGCCGCAGCGGTCGCCTGGCTCGCCAACACGCTGGGCGCCTATGGCGTCACGCTCGATGCCGGTGATGTCATCTTGTCGGGCTCGCTGGTGCCGCTGGCGCCGGCGGTGGCGGGCGATGTCTTTGAAATGGTGCTGCACGGTATCGGCGGCTGCACCGCGCGTTTCGTCTGAAGGAAGCATTTGTGGCCAGACCTGTCGGCGCTGTCATCATCGGTTCGGGCAATATCGGCACCGATCTGATGATCAAGATGCTGAAATATCCGCAGAACATGGAACTGCTCGCGGTCGTCGGCATCGATCCGGCTTCCGAAGGGCTGGCAATGGCGCGGGAACGCGGGCTGGCGACGACCGCCGAAGGCATCGAAGGGCTGAAGGCGCTCGAATGCTATAGCCGCATCGGCATCGCGTTCGATGCGACCTCGGCCTATGCCCATAAGGCGCATGACGCCGCGCTGCGCGCCGATGGCATCCAGATCGTCGATCTGACGCCGGCCGCGATCGGGCCGTTCACCATTCCGCCGGTCAACATGGCGGCCAATCTCGACCAGCCCAATGTCAACATGGTGACCTGCGGCGGCCAGGCCACGATCCCGATGGTCGCTGCCGTGTCGCGCGTCGCCAAGGTGCATTATGCCGAGATCGTCGCCTCGGTGTCGTCGCGCTCGGCGGGGCCGGGCACGCGCGCCAATATCGATGAATTCACCCGCACCACGGCGCGCGCCATCGAAGCGGTGGGCGGCGCGACGCATGGCAAGGCGATCATCATCCTCAACCCCGCCGAGCCGCCGATGATCATGCGCGACACGGTGTTCACTTTGTCGGACCATGCCGAGGAGGCCGATATCCGCGCCTCGGTCGCCGCCATGGTCGCCGAGGTGCAGAAATATGTGCCGGGCTATCGCCTCAAGCAGGAAGTCCAGTTCGAACGCTATGGCGACAACAACCGGCTCAAGATTCCCGGCATGGGCGAATTTTCGGGGCTGAAGACGGCGATCTATCTCGAGGTCGAAGGCGCCGGCGACTATCTGCCATCCTATTCGGGCAATCTCGACATCATGACCGCAGCGGCCAAGGCGACCGGCGAATTGCTCGCGGCACGGCGGATGGCGGCCTGAGGCCATGACGGAGATATCGCTCTACAAGCCCTATCCCGCCGCCGAAGTGCCGGCATGGGACATGGAGACCGATGTCGCGATCATCGGTTTCGGTGCGACCGGCGCTTGCGCGGCGATCGAAGCGGCGCAAGCCGGCGCGCGGGTCATGCTGTTCGAACGCAATTCGGGCAGCGGCGGTGCCTCGGGCCTGTCGGGGGGTGAAATCTATATCGGCGGCAATGGCGGCACCGATGTGCAGCGCGCCGCCGGCTTCAGCGATACCACCGAGGATTTTGCGGCCTATCTCAAGGCCGCCGGCGGGCCGTGCGCCGATGACGCCAAATGCGATGCCTATGCCATCGGCGCGCTCGATCACTTCGCCTGGCTGAAGGCGCAGGGCGTGCCGTACAAGGGCACTTATCTGCCCGGCAAGATTATCGAGCCGACGGGGGACGACACGCTGATCTGGTCGGGCAGCGAAGCGGCGACGCCGTTCCGCCATGTCGCCAAGCCGGCGCCGCGCGGCCATGTCATTCAGCACATGGGCTGGGGCGGTGGCCGGCCGCTGGTCGATATCCTCGAAAAACGTGCCCGCGAATCGGGCGTCGAAGTCGTCGTCGATGCCCGCGCGCTGGCGCTGGTGCAGGATGGCGAGCGCATTGTCGGGGTCGTCATGCGCATCGACAATCAACCGCGCTTCGTGAAGGCAGCAGCGGTCGTGCTCGCCACGGGCGGCTTTGTCATGAACGAGGCGATGCGCCGCAAATATGCGCCGCAGACCTTGCGCATCAACAGCCCGATTGGCGACAAGGACGATGGCACCGGCATCGAACTCGGCATTTCGGCGGGCGGTGACGCCATCCACATGGACCAGTTTTTCACCACCTGTCCGTGGACGATCCCCGAAAGCCATGCGCACGGCGTTTTCGTCAATGTGAAGGGCCAGCGCTTCATCAACGAGGATTGCTACCATGGCCGGGTCAGCCGCACGATGGTCGACCAGCCCGGGCACGGCGTCTATCTGCTGCTCGATTCGGCGCATTACCAGCAGGCCCCCGATTTCGCCCGGATGAGCATTGCCGCCACCGGCGACGACTGGGCCGAAGTCGAAGGCGAGCTTGGCATGCTGCCCGGTACGCTGACCCCGACGATGGATTTCTACAACGCCCATGCCCGCGAAGGCCGTGACCCGTTGTTCGACAAGCAGCCACCGATTCTGGTGCCGCTCGATCAGGGGCCGTTCATCGCGCTCGAGCTGAATTTCGAGACGAGCTATTTTTCCTTCTTCACGCTCGGTGGCCTGAAAACCTCCGCCAGTGCCGAAGTGCTCAGCCGCGCCGGCACGCCCATCCCCGGGCTGTTCGCCGCCGGGCGCTGCACCTCGGGCCTGCCGGCATGGGGGCATGGCTATAGCAGCGGCATGAGCCTGGCCGATTGCACCTTCTTTGGCCGCGCTGCCGGGCGGAATGCAGCGCGGGCCAATTCATGATCGCCCCGGTTGCCACCATCGCCAGCGCCGATCTGCTCGCCCGGGCGCGGGCAGCGACCGGGCTCGATGATTTTGGCGATGACTGGTTCCTCGTGCCGCTCGAAAGGCTCGTCGCCGGCATCAACGCCGAAGCTGGCTTGCGCCACGACGGCGGGCATATCGACCGCATCGTCTATGCGCTGATGGACCGGCTGGTGGTCACCGATCTGATCCGCCGCCACCCCGAGATTCTTGACGAGAAGATCGATGTCGCCGCTGCCATCATCGGCCTGCCGCGCACCGGCAGCACCATGCTGCACCGCTTGCTGGCCAGCCTGCCGGAGATGACCTCGCCCTGGTGGTGGGAAGTGACCTTTCCGCTGCCGCTGCCCGGCGAACAGCCCGGCGACGCTTCCCCGCGCCACGCGCTGGCCAAACAGACCGTGCAGGATTTTCTCGCCGCCTGGCCGAATTTCGAAAGCATCGATCCGATCGACGCGATGGAAGTCGCCGAGGAAGTCATCCTGCTCGACAAGAGCTTCCTGTCGACGACCTATGATTCGATGCTGCACGTGCCGGGCTATGGCTTCTGGCAGGCCGAACAGGACCATGAGCCCGCCTATCGCGAATTGAAGATCTGGCTGCAGGTCATCCAGAGCCAGACGCCCGAGCGGCGCGGCCAGCGCTGGATATTGAAGACGCCGCACCATCTGCTCGGCGGGCTGTCGGGGCTGCTCGCGGTGTTCCCCGAAGCCCGGCTGATCATGACGCACCGCGACGTGGCGCAGGTGCTGCCCAGCTATTGCAGCATGTGCGAATCGATGACCGTGGCGCAATCGGGCGGCTACCGGCGCGAGCAACAGGGCGCGCACTGGTCGCGGCGTTTTGCCGATGGTCTGCGCCGCTTGATGGCGGCGCGCGCGACGCTGCCGGCCGATCGCTTCGTCGATGTGCAGTATCAGGACACGGTGACCGATCCGGTCGGCACCGGCGTGCGCGTGCTTGCTGCGCTGGGGGTGGCGGCGACGCCCGCCGATATCGCCGCGATGCAGGCCTGTGTCGCCGGCAATGTCCGGGAAAACCGCCCGGTGCACCGTTATGCGGCGGCCGATTTCGGGATCGACGCTGCACAGGTGGCGCAGGATTTCGCATTTTACACAGCATTATATCTGCACGGAGAGGCCAAGCCATGATCCTGAAAGACAAGGTCATCATCATCACCGGTGCCGGCCCCGGCATGGGGCAGGCGATGTGTCGAGGTGCGGCGCTGGAAGGCGCCAAGGTCGCCGTGTCGGCGCGCAGCGTCGCCGCCATCGAAGCGATCGTCGCCGATATCAAGGCCGCCGGCGGCGAAGCGATTGCCGTGCCCACCGATGTGTCCGACACGGCGCAGTGCCGCAACCTTGCCGCGCAGACGCTGGCCGCGTTCGGGCGCATCGATGGCCTCGTCAATTCGGCCTATTTCCACCCGCCCTGGGCCGATCTGGAGGTCGCCGAGATCGACGATGTCGCGCAGGCGTTCAACGTCAACGCGCTCGGCGGTTTGCGCATGGCGCAGGCGGTGATCCCGCAGATGCGCGCGCAGAAATCGGGCTCGATCGTCAATATCTCGACGCTGGCGACGCGCAAGCCGCATCGCGGTGAAGGCGGCTATGCCATGGCCAAGGCCGGCCTGGCGCACATGACCCGCCATATGGCGGTGGAACTTGCGGGCAGCGGCATCCGCATGAACACCGCGCTGATGGGCTGGATGGCCGGCGCGCCGCTCGATGGCTATTTCGCCAGCATGGGCGCGGCGGGCGAAGCCTTCAAGAAACAGCGCGAAAGCGAAATTCCCGTCGGCCATATCCCGCCCGACAAGGATTGCGCCAAGGCGGTGTATTTCCTGCTGTCGGACTATGCCAGCGAAGTCACCGGCGCCGCGCTTGATGTGAACGGCGGCGACTGGGTGGCGCCGTGAACGAATCGGCTCAGGCCTGGGCCGACTTCTGCGCGAAACTCGCCAAGGCGGGCGACGTCATCCTCGCCCCCGATGTGCCCGCCGATCCGTTGGTGCAGGCCGAAGGCTTTCGCTATTTGTCGCGCCTGGCGCGGCTCGGGCTCGAACAATATGTCGAGGCGGCGGACCCGGATTTCCCGTTCTTCTATGTGCTGAGCCACGAGACGGCGAAAATCGGCGCCGACA
>CAJAHV010000246.1 GCA_903939555.1 uncultured Alphaproteobacteria bacterium
AAACTGCCGATGCGCGACGGCGACATCGTCATCGTGCTCGGCGGTCCGGCCATGCTGATCGGTCTGGGCGGCGGCGCGGCTTCTTCGGTGGCGTCCGGGCAAAGCTCGGAAGCGCTCGATTTCGCCTCGGTGCAGCGCGACAACCCTGAAATGGAGCGGCGTTGCCAGGAAGTAATCAACCGCTGCTTCGCGCGCGGCGCGGCCAACCCAATCCGCTTCATGCACGATGTCGGTGCCGGCGGTTTGTCGAACGCCATCCCTGAACTGCTGCACGACTCCGACAAGGGCGGCATCATCGATCTGGGCAAAGTGCCCTGCGATGACCCCTCGCTGTCACCGATGCAGTTGTGGTGCAACGAATCGCAGGAACGTTACGTGCTCGGCATTGCGCCAGAACATCTGGCCGAATTCCGCGCCCTGTGCGAACGCGAACGTTGCCCGTTCGCGGCGGTCGGCATCGCCACCGACGAAGAACGCCTGATCGTGGCTTACGGCGCCGAACGCGGCAACGTGGACGTCATTGCCCCGCAGGACCGCGCCATCGACATGCCGATGGATCTGCTGTTCGGCAAGCCGCCAAAGATGCAGCGCGATACCGTGGCACCGATTATCGACGTGCACCCGGTGTTCGATGCCGGTGGCATCGGCGTGTACGAAGCCGGCCTGAAAGTGCTGGCACACCCGAGCGTGGCCGCCAAACAATTTTTGATCACCATCGGTGACCGCAGCGTGGGCGGCCTGACCGCACGCGACCAGATGGTCGGCCCGTGGCAGATGCCGGTGGCCGATTGCGCCATCACCAGTGCCGATTTCACCGGATTCGCCGGCGAAGCCATGGCCATGGGCGAACGCACGCCGATTGCCGTGTTGAACGCCGCCGCCTCGGCGCGGCTGGCGGTGGGCGAAGCGATCACCAACCTTCTGGCGGCACCGATTGCCGGTTTGGATGAAGTGAAGCTGTCGGCCAACTGGATGGCCGCAGCCGGCCAGCCCGGCGAAGACGCCGCGCTGTATCAAGCGGTGCAGGCGGTGGGCATGGAACTGTGCCCGGCGCTGGACATCAGCATTCCGGTCGGCAAGGATTCGCTGTCGATGCAATCGCGCTGGCAGAGCAACGGCGAAACCCAGACCTCGAGTTCGCCGGTGTCCTTGATCATTTCCGCGTTCGCGCGCGTGGACGATGTGCGCACGCAATCGACGCCGGTGCTGGATACCTCGGTGGAGTCCGACATCTGGCTGATCGGTCTTGGCGCGGGCAAGAAACGCATGGGCGGCAGCATTCTGGCCCAGGTGCAGAACCGCTTCGGTGGCGAGTGCCCGGATCTGGACGCGCCCGAACTGCTGGCCGCGCTGGCGCAGCTGATCATCCGTGCGCGCAGTCAGGAACTGATTCTTGCCTATCACGATCGCTCCGACGGCGGCGCCTTTGCCGCGCTGTGCGAAATGGCCTTCGCCGGTCATTGCGGTCTTGACATCAAACTCGATTACTGGGGCAACAACGATCTGGCCTGCCTGTTCAACGAAGAACTCGGCGTGCTGGTGCAGGTGGCAAAAGAAGACCGCGCCGCCTTCGCCGATCTGATCAACCAATGCGATCTGACGCACTGCGCCCAGCGCGTGGCCAAACCGAACGGCCTGGATTGCATCCGCGTGCTGCGCGACAACGACACCGTGGCCGCCTGGTCGTGGCAGACCCTGTTCGATGCCTGGTGGTCGGTGACGCACGCCATGCAGAAACTGCGCGACAACCCCGAATGCGCCGATGCCGAATTCGAGGCCGCGCGCCAGTTCGATGCGCCCGGCATGCAGCCGCAGCTGACCTTCATCCCCGAAGCGACGATGATCAACACCGGCGCCGCGCCGCGCGTGGCCATTCTGCGCGAGCAAGGTGTGAACGGCCAGATTGAAATGGCGGCTGCCTTCACCCGTGCCGGCTTCGAGGCGGTGGACGTGCACATGTCCGACCTGATCGCCGGTCGTACCGATTTGTCCGGCTTCAAAGGCCTGGCTGCCTGCGGTGGTTTCAGTTATGGCGATGTTCTTGGTGCCGGCCGCGGTTGGGCCACCAGCATTCTGGAACGCGAGGCCCTGCGTACCTTGTTCGCCGAGTTCTTCGCACGTCAAGACAGTTTCTCGCTGGGCGTGTGCAACGGCTGCCAGATGCTGAGCCAGCTGAAAGCGCTGATTCCCGGTGCCGAGGCCTGGCCGCGCTTCCTGCGCAACCACAGCGAGCAGTTTGAAGCGCGTTTCAGCATGGTGGAAGTGGTCGAATCGCCATCCATCCTTCTGGCCGGCATGGCCGGTTCGCGCATTCCGGTGGTGGTCTCGCACGGCGAAGGCCGCGCCGCATTCGCAGCGGATCAGGACATAGCCGCCGCAGCGACCGCGTTACGCTACATCGACAACGCCGGCGACTTGGCCAGCAATTATCCGGCCAACCCGAACGGCTCGCCGATGGGCATTACCGGCCTGACTTCGCTGGATGGCCGCGCCACGCTGATGATGCCGCACCCCGAGCGCGTGGCGTTCAGCAAGCAGATGAGCTGGCATCCGAAAGAGTGGGGCGAGCTCTCGCCGTGGATGCAGTTGTTCGTCAACGCCCGGAAGTGGGTGAACTAATCCCCCTGCGCTTCGCAACAGAAGCAAATCCCCCTGCGCTTCGCGCATCCCCCTTTCAAGAAAGGGGGAAAGGGTTATCTCCTCCCTTCTTCAGAAGGGAGGCCGGGAGGGATGTGAGGGGGAACGTGCGGACTCTAGTTCAGATCCACCGCATGTTTCTTCAGTAGTTCGAATGGAACGATATCCAGCGCGCGGATATGGGTTCGTTTCAGGTGAACCTTGGGCGCCATGTTGTTTTCCGCCGCTTCCAGCCATCGGCCCGCACACAGGCAC
>CAJAHV010000247.1 GCA_903939555.1 uncultured Alphaproteobacteria bacterium
CCGCCTGCTGGGCGTGGGCCAGCCCGGTGAGCGACAAAGTGAACACCGTTGCCACCAGATATGTGATCAATCGTTCATGTTGTGCCTGTTTCATGAAAACTCTCCCCTGGATCATTCTTGTTGCTTCGGCGCGTCTGCGCGCACCTGCTGCCGTCAACCCTGCCACCAACCAGCGCCTGCTCCAGTCGGACGGTGATGTAACAAGTTCGTACATAGATCAGTTGATGACGGTTTGCCATAGGTGCCGGAATCGCCGGCGTTCACGGCAGTTTGAAGGCGACAAGTGTGTCGGCCATCTGTTTCTGTCCCACCGACGTGCCACCGCCGGCGGCAACCACGACATATTGTTTGCCATCACTGCCCATGTAGCTGATCGGCGTGGCGGCCGCGCTGGCATCCAGCGCGGTTTCCCACAGCTTGCGCCCCGTTCTGGCATCGAGCGCGCGCAGCCGGCGGTCGTTGGTGGCGCCAACGAACACCACCCCGCCGGCAGTAGTGAGCGTGCCGCCGATATTGCTAGTGCCGGTAATCAGCCCCTTCGGGCCGATGCCTTCGGTGATGCCAAGCGGCACCCTCCAGGCGATCTTCTTAGCCTTCATGTCGACCGCGACCATCTCCCCCCACGGCAGCGCGCCGCACGACAAGGTGATGTTGTCGGGTGTGGTGAAGGTGAACGGCTGGTTGCGGCCACCCCTGGGCCCACGTGGCCGCGGCGGGGCATCGGCGCCGGGGGTGCCCGGTGCCGGCGGCGTGAGGTGCCCCATGCCCTGCGGCGCATCGGACGGCAGCGAGAAGGTCACCCGATTCTGGATGGCGATATAGTAAAGCCCGGTATGGGGATCAAAGGCGCCGCCGCCCCAGTTAGGCCCGCCCACCGAGCTCGGATATGTGACGACGGCATGATCGGGATGGCGGCGCGGCGTGTACAAAGGCCCGCTGACGGCCTTGTATTGATCCCAGGTCGCCTGGCAGGCGGCCTTCATGCCGGGCACCAGGTCGGGGATTTCATCGCGCGTCATCGCGGTGCGGGCGATCGGCTCCGGCCATGCCGGGAACGGCTGCGTCGGCCATATCGACGGATCGGGCGTGGCCAGCTGTGGTGTCGGCCGTTCGGTGACGCCGTTCAGCGGCTCACCGGTGACGCGGTTGAACAGGAAGATCAGCCCGTGCTTGCCGGTCATCAGCACGGCCGGGATGGTCTTGCGGTCCTGCACATGATCCATCAACACCATCGGGGTCGGCGCATCCCAGTCCCACACATCTTGGTGGGTGATCTGCCGGCTCCACAGTAATTTGCCGGTCGCCGTGTCAATTGCCAGCAACGAGCTGGCATAGGGCTGCGATCCGCCGACGGCGGCGGGCACATTGGCATCGCCGGTGCTAGCATAGAGGATGCCGCGCTCGTCATCGACACTCATCGTCGACCACACGTTGGCGCCAGTGACATCGCGCCAGCTGGTGCCTAGCCATTGGTCGTTGCCAGCCTCGCCGGGGTGCGGGATGGTGTGGAATTCCCAGACCTTGCGGCCTGTACGGGCATCGAAGGCACGGATGTCGCCGCGCGGGCCGGGCGGGCCATCCTCGCCGGGGCGGCTGCCGGTGATAAGCAGATTCCTGTAGATAGTGACCGGGTTGGGAATGGTGAAGCTGGCACGGCGGCTTTCGCCGACCACTTCGGAAGCGACGCCTACATAAGCATCGATCTGCCCGCCCCAGCCAAAGCCCGGCGCCAGTCGGCCGGTGGTCACGTCGACCGCCATGATGAGGCCGCCGTCGGTAGCAAAGATGATGCGCGGCGCCGTTTCAGCATCCCCGGGCCAATAGGCGACGCCGCGGCCGTGGATGTTCAAGGGGCTGGCGTACTTCCAGATCACTTCGCCGGTTTCCGGGCGCAGCGCGGTAATCGACGCCTTCAGGCCGGGCGTGGCCGGCGACGACGGGGTGGAGAAGTACATGATGCCGCCCACTATCAACGGCGTCACTTCGAAGCGGTAATCTAGGCCCTGATCGCCCTGCGGCACGATGCCGGCGCCATAATGATAGGTCCAAGCCGGGGTTAGCTTGGCGACATTGGCCGTGGTGACCTGGGTGAGCGGCGAGAAATTCTGGTTGGCATTGCCGCCGCCATAGGCCGGCCACTGGCTGGGGCCGCTGGGGCGCGGATAGGTTCGTGCCGGGCCTGAGGGCTGCGTGGTAATGGCCTGCACCGAGGCGCCAGCGGCGGTGGCGGATGCGAAATGCGTCGCCAGATAGGCCTGCGCGAGTTTGAGCTGGTCACCGTCAAGCTGGGCACCACGCGCCACCATGTTGGCGAGTTGCGCGCTCCATTCCGCCGGCGTGCGCCGCTTGCCGAGCGCCAGACCGATCGGATGGCATTGCGCGCAATTCTGCGCCACCAGATCGCGGCCCGGCCCCGCGGGCAGCTGCATCTCGGCCGGCGTCGGCTGCGAAACGGCCGATGTTGCGGCCACAGCCATCAGGCCGGCGGTGCCCAGAAAGCCGGCGGTTAGCAGGTTGATCGTGCGGTTGGTGCGTTGCATATGGTATCCACTTGGCTGCGAGATCGGATTGGGGCTCATTGGTCGGGCGTCACATCGTGCCGGGTCAGGCCGAGCGCCCATTTGATGCCCTCTAGATAAAGGGCTTGGGACTTGGGATCATCGAGCAGGGCGTCGTTGTGGCCGCCAGTCATGCTGAACACCCGGCCCTTCCCGTATGATTTGGCCCAGACGATCGGGAAATAGCCATCGCTGCGGCCGGCGCGCTTCAACTGTTCAGGCGTGAGCTTGGCAACATCAAGCTCGACGATGGTATGGACATCACCGCGCTTGAACGCCGGGGTCAGCACCGGCCACTGGTCTTTCCACAGGAAGCTTTTGCGGCCGAAGGCAGCGGCAGATTTCCAAGCTGGGTCTTTCACCTTCGCGAACATACCGGTGGCCGGATACTCGCTGGCCATCACGCCGCCGATCATCACGCCCCATTCTGGCCAGTTGTAGAAGTTGATCGTTTGGGCGTGGCCAACGATGAGCCCCTTGCCATCATCTCGCACGAACGCCAGCAGATCGGCCTTTTGCGCTTCCGACATTGTGCCTTCGCCGCTGCCTAGGATCATCACTGCATCGAAATAGTCGAGGTTGCGGATATTGGTGTTGCCGCGTGCATAGCGGGCGCTGGTCACCTTTATGGGTTGCTTGGTGATCAACTGGCTGTCGGTGCGCAGGAAGGTGACATACACGCCGGCCTTGCGGCCCAATTGTTCGAGCACTGCCATCGTGTGGTTGAGGCTGGCGTGATGAAAGCCCGATTGCACATCGGCGACGATCAGCAGTTTTTTCAAATCGGGGTAGGGATCGCACGGCGCATTACACAGGACGCCGGGGCCTCCCTGCGGGGCTGCAGGTTGGGCATCGGCGCTGGCTGCAGCCAGTAAAGCCACCGTCATCGCGGCAAGACGGCGTCTGGGCATCGGGGTGTCTCCGGAGGCTGGCGGGCGCGGCATGTCAGTTGGGCGCCTTGACCGAGAAGGGCGGTGGTGCAGGCGTGGTCAGCGCCGTGGTCCATGCTTGCTGATAAAACTGCACATCGCGTTGCAGCAGCGCGATGAAGGCGGCTTCGGGGATAGCGAGCTGCCATTTGCCCATATCAGTACCAAGCATGTCGAAAGGCGCCGCGACGCCCGGCACCCGCACCAGATACTCATAGTAGGTCTCCAGCGGGCCGCCGAAGCCGCTGGTTTGCAGATAGCGGAAGAAATCGCCGAAATTGACCATGCCTTCGCCGGGCGGCACCAGCCGTGTGCGCCATGGCCATTGGCCGGCCGGCACCGTGTCCAGCTTGTCCCAGCGGAAATCCTTGACCGAGACCGAATGCAGATAGGGCCCCAGGGCGCGTATGCTTTCGCGCCAACCGGCGCCGCCCTTGGCCATAACATGGCCGATATCGTAATTGATGCCTACAAAGCGCGGATCAATGTCCCGCATCAGCATCCACAGATCCCAGGCGCTGCCGCCGATGGTATCTGCATAGGCATGGGTGTGGAAAGCGGCAGTGACGCCATAGGTCTCGTTCAGCTTTGCCAGCCGCTCCAGCTTGCTGCGGAAATCATCATATTGCGGCTGAAACGGCGCGTCATAGCGGTAGCGCGGCGCGGCAGCGCGATAAAGGCGGATGTCGAGACTTTGCATGGTCGCCAGCGTCGCCTCAACGCCTTCGGATTGGGCATCTGCGATACCGGTGATGACCATCGGAGTGGCGAGGCCGGCTGCCTGGGTCGCCCTTATGATGCGCGGCAGTTCGGTGCGCACGGCGGCGGGTTCGATATGCGCGCCGCGCCGAACCGTCCAGATGATCGCCGGAAACCCAGCCTGCCGCGCGACATCAAGGCCATGATCGGCGCTCGTCCACTGCAAGTGCCGCGATACCAGCGCCAGTGCCGGTAAAGCGGCGCCTGGCGCAGACGGCAGATCGGCCCACGCCCGCCGGGCCGGCAGCATCGCCGCACCCGCCGCCAACAGCGCAAGTGCGCGGCGCCGTGTGTGCCCCATGCCGCTGTCAAGCCAGCCGTTCAACGCCTCTCCCTCCCCGCCCGCGTTTTCTGCGCCCCCGTTTGCCGAGGCTGTGCAAATACACATTATGTCCGAACTTGTACGTACATGCTATGCCGGCATGCAACAGCAATCAATGGGGCGATGCCATCTGGGCTAGTCCGCCCAGCCCGCTTTTTCCCAGTCATCACTTATGAGACAGATATGCGGTATTGAGCAGAGGAGAGTTTGCGTCTCTGCGCTGGCCCAATTGCGGGTTCGCAACTCGGTGCGTTGGCGGTGGGTGAGAGCCTGCGGGCGAACTCTCTCAGAAGCGTAAGTTATTGATTTAAATGCACAAAAGTGACAGTCTGAACCTCATATTGGGAGCATTTGAGCTTACACCCAAAGCCGAGCAACGCTTGAGCTGCAACGAGCGCTTGAGAGGCACTCTCAGACGAGAATCACAACGATAGGCAGACCACGCTGATGAGAGCCACGTTACGCGGAGCTCCAGCTGTGATGAGGTCGTTTCGACGGTGGCGCTTAATAATGTTCCAGCGTGACCATCATCTTGGTGTACCCGTGAACCCAGCAGGCAGATACGCGCTCGGGTTCGTCGAGCACGTTTACGCGCAGGCGACGTTTGCTCATTTCCTCGAGCAACGTGTGAAGCTGCACTTCCGCGATGCGCGCCCCAACGCAGCGGTGAATGCCACAGCCAAAGGACAGGTGCCGCCGCGCGTTGGCCCGGTCAATCTTCAGCGTGTCAGCGTCGTCAAAAACCGCCTCGTCATGGTTGGCAGAGATGTACCAAAGGACAACCTTGTCGCCCTTTTTCATATGGACTCCGCCAAATACCGTGTCTTCTGTTACCGTGCGCCGCGTATGCGATAGCGGTGTCTGCCATCGGATCAACTCTTGCACCGCGTTGGGAATGAGCGAGGGGTCCGCCTCCAGCTTGGCGCGTTCCTCTGGGAATGCGTGCAGGCCATAGGCGATGGCCGACATGGAGTTGCGCGTGGTGTCATTGCCACCCACGATCAGCAGGATCAGATTGCCGATGAACTCCTCGGGGCTCATCTCCTTCATCGCGTCCGACTGCATCATCACAGAGATCAGGTCATTCCCCGGATTGGCGGCCTTTTCCTGCCAAAGCTTGGCAAAGGCCTCGCCCATCTCGTTCATCCCGGCATTACGGATGGCAAGGCCACCGGGCTGCCGGATCAGTTCCACGTCGCCGCCAAGATCAGACCAGTGAGTGAGCTTGTGACGCTCCTCCCATGGGAAGTCGAACATCCGCGCCAGCATCCCTGTCGGCAGCTCCACCGAGACCTTCTCCACCCAGTCAAACGGCACCCCAATCGGAAGGGCATCAAGCAGTTCGCCCGTGCGCTGCTGCACCTCAGCCTTCATCGCGGCCACCTGGCTTGGACCAAAGGCCGGCGCGACAGTGCGGCGCTGCTCGCTGTGGCGCGGCGGGTCCATCGCGATGAACATCGGCAAGCGGACTTCGTCGGGAAGCAGATCATAAGTGTCGAACGCGATCGTGATGCCACCATATTCCCAGGATGATGAAAAAATCTTGGGCAGCGCCTCTATGTCGACGATGTCCTGATATTTTGAGACCGACCAATACTCGCCGAACTTGGAATCCTTGCAGCGATAGATTGGCGCTTCGGTACGCAGCCGGTGGAATGGCTCGCGCCACGTGTCATTGGCGTATAATTCCGCTCTGGATACGTCGAGCGGGTCAGGCCCTGTTGGCTGAGTATCGACGATCAGTTCTTTCACCACGCGGCGTTTCCTTCAGCGCATGTTTCGCCCCTCAGGATTGTCACACCTGTCACCGCGATGTCCATCGAAAACTTTGGTCATTTGACTAAAAAGAGATGGCGGCCTATCCAACTCGGGAAGTGTCTCGGAGGAGGGCATATGGCTCGGCAGCTGCGCCTGAATGCATTCGCGATGAATTGTGTAGGACACCAGTCACACGGCCTTTGGCGTCACCCGCGCGATCGTTCTGCAGACTACAAGCATTCCCGGCACTGGGTTGAAATCGCCAGGCTGCTTGAGAAGGGCAAATTTGACGGTATCTTTTTTGC